>CAUCYJ010000038.1:0-15115 GCA_958446945.1 uncultured Lachnospiraceae bacterium
CCGCCTGGATCTCTCCGTTCATTTTTTCTACAAAGCCTTTCGCGATAGACAAACCAAGCCCTGTAGAGTTTTTGCTTCTGGCCGCGTCTGCTTTATAAAATCTGTCAAATACTCTGCTGACGTCAATATTTTCCGGCGTCTCTGCCCGATTCCGGAAGAGAAGTTCCATGCGTTCCCCCTTCTTTTCAAGACAGATCTCGATTTCTTTCTCCCCATGATCCAGTTCATTTTTAATAATATTCTGAATAACCCGACGAAGGGCCTGTTCATTTCCCTGAATCCATACCGGTTCTTCTGTAATGGCAAACACCGGCGTAATCCCCTGTTGTCTCCACTCGTCATAATAGGAAAAAACGATCTCCTTCAAAAGCTGATTCATGTTCTGACGTTCCATTGACAGCTCATATACTTCATTTTGCAATTTTGTATAAGTAAATAATTCTTCCAACATATCTTTCAGACTTTCAATACGTTCTTGAATAATTCTAAGATATCGCTGACGATCTTTCTCGTGTTCAGCGTTCTCCAGCAATTGAAAATATCCATTTAATGATGTCAGCGGTGTTCGGATATCATGCGAAAGGTTTGTGTAGGTATCTGCGATCATCTGTTCTTTCCGAATGTATGCCTTTCTCTGTCTCTTCTGCTCTTTTAAAAGTTCATTTAAAATCTCTGTCAATTCACGTATGTTTCCCCAATTTATTTCTTTTGTCACGAGCATATTGATTTCATGCTCTTTCAGAAAATACAACTTGCGGCAGATATTTTTTACCTGCCGCTGATAGCTTACCAGAATACAAATTAAAATCAAAATAACACTACATAATATACCGATCACAAAATATTCCTTCATACTCTTTTTCCTTAAACATCCCGTCTTTGAAAGATCATACTGCAAATAGCTACTGCTGCTGCACTAAAGAAGATCGCTACTGCTATCGATGCAGATGCTGTCTTTGCCGAAATATCCATCCCGAGCATTAACATTTTCCCACTGACTGTATAATTAACGATATGAAATTCTTTTATTCCGAATTTTACAATTAGTTGATCCAGGAAATTATAAAAAATCATAAGCACATTCATACAGAAGCAGACAGCGATTACCATACTAATCACATTATTTCTAAGGACAATTGCAACTCCCATAACAATCAGCAGCAGCGCATAGTGAAGCAATAGCTGTATTCCTACATATGCCGCAAACTGCTTTACCGGTCCAAAAGTAAACTCATCAAAAAACAGGAGATTACTCAATGTCTGACACAGGAAAAATATCAGCAGCGACATTACCGTGTAGACAAATAGAGAAATCGCTTTTGCAATAACAAGACCACCTCGTTGCGAAACCTGTCCGGCAATATTCTTCACATATCCGCTTGTGAGATCTGCGGTTGTATAAAGTACCGTAAAAATTACCATAAAAAGTGCAATGAATTTTCCTTTGATATTTGCATAAAACAGGTCAAATACAGAAACATTCTCTCCCGGTTTTGTAGGAACTGTTACATCCATTCCCAGATTCACATTGTCACTTTCTTCCTTTCCCATAGCGTATTCGTACATTTCCTGTTTTTCTTCCATAGAAAATATCTTCATCTCCTCAGCAGAAAGTCCTGTCGTAAATAAAATTCCCGCTGCCAGAATGAACCATATGATATACATACACTTTGTTTTAAACATTCGATACATTTCCATCCGAATCATATTAAGCATGACTTCCACCTCCTGTCAGATTTAAGAAATACTGTTCCAGCTCTTCACTCGTAATTCCAATCTCACGCACACAAATTCCGGCTTTTGCAAGTTCCATATTCACGGCAGCGCTTTCATTTAGCCGCTCGTAAATGTGAATTGTATTCTGATCGATTACCTGATATTTGGTAAATCCCATTCGATCCAATACCGGCAGCGCCTGCTCTGGCTTTTCCAAAATAATCTGTATCCGCTCACTGCACCTCTCCAGCAATTCTTCTCTCGTCAGTTCCTGAAGTAAATTGCCATTGTGGATAATACCATAATGCGTTGCAATCTTTGATAATTCTTCCAAAATATGACTGGAAATGATAATTGTCATATTCTGTTCATCTCTGAGCTTTAAAATCGTATCTCTCATTTCTGCAATTCCCTGTGGATCCAGGCCATTGATCGGTTCATCCAAAAGGAGCAGATCCGGTTCTCCCACAAGCGCCAGTCCAATCCCAAGTCTCTGCTTCATTCCAAGAGAAAAATGTTTTACTTTTTTCCTGCCCACGTCTGAAAGTCCTACTGTCTGCAAAATATTGTCAATGTATGTCCTGTTCTTCATGCCAAATAACTGGCACTTAATAGCAAGATTGTCGTAAGCTGACATATTTCCGTATAATCCAGGCGCCTCAATGAGACAACTGATTCTGGAACGTACCTGCTTCAATTCTTCATTTCGATAACCAAATAATTCTATTTCTCCGCTTGTCGGCTTTGCCAAACCGCTGATCATCCGTAAAAATGTTGTCTTACCGGCACCATTTCTTCCGATAAAACCGTAAATCGCCCCACGTTTCACATGAATATCCACATGATTGACTGCTTTGTGATGACCGAACTGCTTTGTCAGCCCTCTGGTACTTAATAAATACTCACTCATCTTTTTCTCTCCTTTTCTTTATCTGCTCTTATTCTAGCAACGACTTTCTAATCAATCGCAAATAAAAAGTAAAAAAAGAGTAAACTTTACGGATAGAGACGATATCCAATTCCCCATACCGTTTCAATATATTCCTTCTCTGTCACTTCCTTAATCTTCTTCCGAATATGGCTGATATGTACATCTAACGTCTTTGTCTCTCCCATATAGGAATCTTCCCATGCATATTCAAAAATTTCTTCTTTGCTAAACACTTTCTTCGGGTGTTTTAACAGAAGTTCCAGAATAGCGAATTCCTGTTTTGTAATTTTTGACAGCTCTGCACCATCTACCATTACACAAAAATGCTCTTTATCGAGTTTCAGTCCATGATAAGAGAGTTCCTCTTCACACAACAGTTCTCCTCTTCTTCTGAGCTGCACCTCCACTCTTGCGACAATTTCTTTAATATCAAAAGGCTTTGTCACATAATCATCCGCACCATTTCTCAGAAATTCTACCTTATCATCAATCGTATCTTTCGCTGTCAGAATGATTACCGGCTCATTTCCCCTCCTGCGGATTTCCTTAAGTACTTCTTCTCCCGGAATGCCGGGAAGCATCAGATCCAACAGAATCACAGAATAGTAATTCTTCTCCAACAAAAGTTTTGCCTCAGTTCCTGAAAATGCCTGCGTACATCTATAGCCTTCTCGTTCAAGCGCTTCCTTCAATAAGTCATTAATATTCGCATCATCTTCCACGACTAAGATTTCATGTGACATCATTTCTTCCCCCTGTGTTCCTGTTCACGTTCTACTATCAATACAGATTAAGAATATTACGTTTTTTGTACAAATGCAATAAAAAGCAGCCGGAAATTCTGAAAACCAAAACATCCGACTGCTATTGATCCTATCTTCTTATTTCTCTACTTCGCTTTTCTCCGCTTCGCTATCTGCCTCTGCAACAGCATCTTCTTCCGGCTGTGCTGTCACATTCTCTTTCATGACAATCCGTTCCTGTTTCTTTGATGCTGTCTGTTCCGGATCAATCCCCTGCACTTCCCGCAGGATCTCCATAAACTCTTTTCCTGTGATCGTTTCTTTCTCAATCAGAAATGCTGCAATCTTATCAAGGGCATCTCGGTTCTCCTGAAGGATTCTCTTTGCCTCTTCATAAGCGTCTTTTAACATCTTCATGACTTCTTTATCGATTTCCGCTGCAGTCTCCGGTCCGCAGTTCTGTACCGGTCGTCCGTCCAAATAACGGCTCTGTACAGATTCCAGACCAATCAGACCGAATTTCTCAGACATACCGTACTGAGTAATCATAGCTCTTGCAACCTTTGTCGCCTGCTCAATATCATTGGAAGCTCCTGTTGTTACTGTATTAAATACAATCTCCTCCGCAGCTCTTCCGGCAAGCATTCCTACAAGCATTGCTTCCAGTTCCTTCTTTGTATTAAGAAACTTCTCTTCTTCCGGTGTCTGCATCACATATCCAAGGGCTCCCATTGTACGCGGTACAATCGTAATTTTCTGAACCGGTTCTGCGTCTTTCTGGAGCGCGCTTACAAGCGCATGTCCTACTTCATGGTAAGAAACAATCTGTCGTTCCTCACTGCTCATAATCCGGTCTTTCTTTTCTTTTCCTACAAGAACCACTTCTACTGCCTCAAACAGATCTGACTGTGACACAACTCCTCTGCCATGCTTTACAGCAGTGATCGCAGCTTCATTGATCATATTTGCCAAATCGGATCCTACCGCTCCTGAAGTCGCCAGTGCGATTGCCTCAAGATCAACAGATTCATCCATCTTTACATCTTTGGCATGTACTTTCAAAATATCAATACGACCTTTCAGATCCGGTTTATCTACAATAATTCTCCGGTCAAACCGTCCCGGACGAAGCAGCGCTGGATCTAAGATTTCCGGACGGTTCGTTGCGCCAAGAAGCAATAACCCTTTGCTCGTATCAAACCCATCCATTTCCGCCAGAAGCTGATTTAACGTCTGCTCCCGCTCATCATTGCCGCCCATTGCGCTGTCACGGCTCTTTCCGATCGCATCGATCTCATCAATAAAAATAATACATGGCGCCATAGACTGTGCCTGTTTAAAAAGATCCCGCACACGGGATGCTCCCACACCTACATACATTTCTACAAAAGCAGAACCGGATAATGAGAAAAACGGAACCTTTGCTTCTCCCGCAACCGCTTTTGCCAACAGCGTCTTACCTGTTCCGGGCGGTCCTACAAGGAGAGCTCCCTTCGGAAGTTTTGCTCCAATTCCGGTATATTTCCCCGGATTATGAAGAAAATCTACAACTTCCTGAAGCGACTCCTTCGCCTCATCTTCTCCGGCAACATCTTTAAATGTCACTCCGGTTTCCTTCTCGACATACATTTTTGCATTGCTTTTTCCAATGCCCATCATTCCACCGCCCTTTGACATACGCTTCATAACAAAACTCAGCATGGCAAAGATCATAACAAACGGAAGGATTACACTCAGGAAAATATTCAGCAGGATTGCACTTGTAGAATCCGGTACTTTCTGTCCAAATTCAACCCCTGCATCATAGAGACGCTGTGACAGCGTTTCGTCCTTCACAACACCTGTATAATATGTTGTTTTTAACCCCAGAAGATTGTTCTTTTCTTCCTTTTCTTCTTTTAATGTAATCTCCAGGCGATCCGTGTCAATCGTAACTTTCTCTACCTTTTTCTCTTCTACCAGCTTCAGAAACTTACTGTATGTAATCTCTGTGTACTGACTGTCCTGGCGCATCTGATATAACCCAAGAACAAGGAAAGCGGTAATCAATGTCGTCAGGATTATAATCATCATCCCCTGACGCCCATTCTTATGATTCTTATCGTCTTTGTTGTTATTTGAATTTTCCATTTACTTCCTCCTACATACTATCTCTTTTATTATAAATATCCTCCTATTATAAATCAATATGAAGAATGTGAAATTTTTGTGGTATTTTTTTAAGATAATACTAGCAATCTCATTCTATCTTGTAGTATACTGTTTTTATTAATGTTTTAATCAACTATTATTTTATTTATAAAAGGAAAGTGTTTTTATGCGTATTGGATTTGATAATGAAAAATACCTGCAAATGCAATCCTCTCATATCAGAGAGCGGATTGATCAATTTGATAACAAGCTTTATCTCGAATTCGGTGGAAAACTCTTTGATGACTTCCACGCATCCCGTGTTCTTCCGGGTTTTGCCCCAGACAGCAAGCTGCGTATGCTGATGCAGCTTTCAGATCAGGCCGAAATCGTCATTGTAATCAGTGCCGGTGACATTGAGAAGAATAAAGTTCGTGGCGATCTTGGAATCACATATGATTTGGATGTGCTTCGCCTGATTGATGAATTCAAAGACAAAGGCTTGTATGTTGGAAGTGTTGTAATTACACAGTACAGTGGTCAGGCAAGTGCAGATCTCTTTAAATCCCGTCTTGAGAAGTTGGGTATCCGTGTTTATCTTCATTATATTATTGAAGGTTATCCGTCTAATATTCCGCTTATCGTCAGTGATAATGGCTATGGTAAGAATGATTATATTGAAACAACCCGTCCGCTTGTAATCATTACAGCTCCGGGACCTGGAAGCGGCAAAATGGCGACCTGTCTCTCCCAGCTTTACCACGAACATAAAAGAGGCATCCGTGCCGGTTATGCCAAGTTCGAGACATTCCCAATCTGGAATATTCCGTTGAAACATCCGGTAAACCTGGCTTATGAAGCAGCAACTGCTGATTTGAACGATGTCAATATGATTGACCCATTCCATTTGGAAGCATATGGTGTGACAACTGTCAACTATAACCGTGATGTTGAGATTTTCCCTGTTCTGACAGCAATTTTCGAGCAGATTTATGGCTCCAGCCCATACAAATCTCCTACAGATATGGGAGTAAATATGGTCGGCAACTGCATCATTGACGATGAAGCATGCCGCGAAGCCTCTTGCCAGGAGATCATTCGCCGTTACTACGATGCACTGAATGGTCTATTGCTTGGCACACGCCAGGAGCAGGAAGCATATAAAATTGAATTATTAATGAAACAGGCACATACAAGCACAACAGACCGCTCTGTTGTGAAGGTAGCTCTTCAACGCGCAGAAGAAACCGGCGCACCTGCTGCCGCACTGGAACTTCCGGACGGCACGATGATCACTGGAAAGACAAGCAATCTTCTCGGCGCTTCTGCTGCTCTTTTATTAAATGCGCTCAAGGCTCTCGGGCATATTGATCACAAATTACATGTCATTTCCCCGGAAGCTATCGAGCCAATCCAGCGCCTGAAAGTCAACTATCTCGGAAGCCGCAATCCTCGTCTTCATATGGACGAAGTAATGATTGCACTTTCCATCAGCGCTGCAACCAATCCTATTGCCAGTCTTGCGCTGGAGCAGCTTCCAAAACTGAAAGGATGCCAGGCACACACTTCTGTCATGCTCTCAGAAGTCGATATCAAACAGTTTAAAAAACTTGGCATTCAACTAACAAGCGAAGCCAAATACGAACAAAAGAAGCTTTATCACTAATGGAGGAAAACCATGAAAAATGATGGTCTGATGATTTATTTCTGCGGAGAAGAACAATGCGAATCTGGCATTTCCACCGGTCCGTCCGTACATCCTCACTATATTCTTCATGTCGTTTTATCCGGAAAAGGTATTATCCAGAAGGGCGCAGATATTTATCATCTGGAGCAGGGAGATATTTTCCTCACTTGTCCGGAAGAACTTACTTATTACGAAGCTGACATATATGATCCATGGCATTATGCCTGGGTTGCATTTGGCGGGCAACAGGTTCGAAAACTTCTGCCAAATACTTATTTCGTTGAGAATCCTCGCTTTTCTGTAGCAGAAGAGCTAGAATCTTATTTTTTCCATATCCGGCAGATTTTAAGTGCTTTCCGTTCCAGAGACTGTCAGCAGCTTTCTATGGTCGGCAACCTTCTTTCTCTTCTTTCTCCGGCAATTATGCGCGCCAAAGAAGAGCCGCTTCCAACAAAAGAAGGATATGTGGAGCTTGCTAAAGAATATATGCGAAACAATTACAGCTATGATGTGCGCATCCATGAGGTTGCCGACTATCTTCAGATTGACCGGAGTTACCTTTACCGTCTGTTTATGGAACTGGAAGGTATTTCCCCAAGACAGTATCTTGTCCGCTACCGTCTCGAACTGGCAAAAGCTATGTTAGAGAGCGGCAAATACCGTGTACGGGAAATCTGTTATTCCTGCGGTTTCAGTGATATCCCGTCCTTTGAGACTTATTTTCGGGAGCAGGAAGAAATTTCTCCGGAAGAATATATGTGGACACATAAGCACTAATTTTAAAAAATATTTTATGACAAAAAGAAACAGCACAGCATATCAATAACAAATGCTGCGCTGTTTTTGCATGTTTACGCCGTTGCCTGCTCAAACTGGGAGTTATAAAGCTCCGCATAGAAGCCTCCCTGCTTCAATAATTCTTCGTGATTTCCTTGTTCTACAATATCTCCGTCTTTCATAACAAGGATCAGATCTGCATCCCGGATCGTAGAAAGGCGATGCGCGATCACAAAACTCGTCCTTCCTTTCATCAGATTGTCCATCGCTTTCTGAATCCTCTCTTCTGTTCGCGTATCAACAGAGCTGGTCGCCTCATCAAGAATCAAAATCTTCGGATCTGCTAAGATTGCTCTCGCAATCGTCAACAGCTGCTTCTGCCCCTGAGATACATTCGTAGCTTCCTCATTCAGCTCCATATCATATCCACCGGGAAGTGTCTGAATAAATCTGTGTGCATAAGCCGCCTTTGCTGCCTCTTCGACTTCTTCATCTGTAGCATCCAATCTTCCATAGCGGATATTTTCCTTAATGCTGCCGTGGAAAAGCCATGTATCCTGGAGGACCATTCCAAACATCTGACGCAATTCACTTCGATTAAAATCTTTCAGATTATGTCCATCCACAAGAATTGCACCACTATTGACATCATAAAATCTCATCAGCAATTTAATCATCGTTGTCTTTCCTGCACCGGTCGGACCAACAATGGCAATTTTCTGTCCTTCTTTTACTTCAGTAGAAAAATCATTGATGATAATCTTATTCGGCTGATATCCAAAATGTACATGATCGAATGTGACATTTCCTTTCAGCCCTTCTACAGAAACCGGGTGTTCCACCGTCTGATCTTCTTCTGCCTCATTCAGAAATTCAAACACTCGCTCCGAAGCAGCTGCCGTTGACTGCAGCATATTAGCCACCTGAGCTACCTGTTGGATTGGTTGCGTAAAGTTTCTCACATATTGAATAAAAGACTGAATATCTCCGACTTCAATTGTCTTCTTAATTGCCAGATATCCTCCCAGGATCGATACTGCCACATAACCAAGATTTCCAACAAACTGCATGATCGGCATCATCATTCCGGAGAAAAACTGAGATTTCCAAGCACTTTCATAGAGAATATCATTATTTCTCGCAAATTCTTCTGTCACTTCTTTTTCTTTGTTGAATGCCTTTACAATCGTGTGTCCACTATAAACTTCTTCTACCTGTCCGTTCACATGCCCCAGATATTCCTGTTGGTCCCGGAAATATTTCTGAGAATGTTTTACAATCATCGAAACTAAAATCATTGATACCGGAAGAATCAGAAGTGCAACTACCGTCATCAGAGGACTGATACTGAGCATCATCACGAGTACTCCGATCAGCATTGTAACAGATGTAATCAGCTGTGTCGCACTTTGATTCAAACTTTGGCTCAGTGTATCAACATCATTTGTGACTCGCGAAAGTACCTCCCCATGAGTTGTCGTATCAAAATAATTCATCGGCATTCTCTGAATCTTCTCAGAAATTTCTTTTCTCATTTTATAGGAAAGTTTCTGTGTCACTCCTGTCATAATATATCCCTGAATCAGAGAAAATAATGCACTAACAAAATAAAGTCCCATCAAGAAAAGTAAAATCTGTCCGATCTTTGAAAAATCAATTCCACTTCCTCCGGAAACTTTGCTGACAAGCCCGTTGAAGATTTCCGTCGTTGCTTTTCCGAGGATTTTCGGTCCGACAATATTAAATATGGTACTTCCAACAGCAAAAACGATTACAAAGAAAATTGCAAGCCGAAATTCTTTGATATATCCCATAAGATTTTTCATGGTTCCTTTAAAGTCTTTTGCTTTCTCTCCGGCCATCATTCCTCCATGTCCATGGCCATATCCCATACCGCCTCTTCTTGGAGTTCTATGTTCTGACTTACCCATTATGCTTCCTCCTTTCCACTGTTCAGATCACGTTCCAGCTCTTTTTCGGAGAGCTGAGATGCCGCAATCTGGCGATACACTTCACAATGCTTCAGCAGTTCTTTATGTGTTCCGATTCCTGCCACATTTCCTTCATCCAGCACAACAATCTGTTCTGCATGAAGAATCGTGCTGATCCGCTGTGCCACAATCAATACGGTACTGTCTTTCGTATGCTTCTTTAACTCTTTTCGCAGCGTCACATCTGTTTTATAGTCAAGCGCTGAAAAACTGTCATCAAAAATAAAGATATCCGGCTGTTTCGCAATCGCTCGCGCAATAGAAAGTCTCTGCTTCTGTCCTCCGGATACATTTGCCCCGCCCTGAGCGATATGGCTGTCATATCCTTCTTTCTTTTGATCAATAAATTCTGCTGCCTGTGCAATCTCAGCCGCTGTCTGCATTTCTTCTGTGCTGCCTTTTGGTCTTCCATACAAAATATTCGACTTAATTGTTCCCGAAAACAGCACTCCCTTCTGCGGTACATAACCGATTCGCTCGCGCAGATCATGCTGCGTGACATTTTTAATATCTTTTCCGTCAATCGTAATCCGCCCTTCGGTCACATCATAAAATCGCGGAATCAGATTGATCAGTGTAGATTTACCGCTTCCCGTACTTCCGATAAATGCTGTCGTTTCACCTGGTTTTGCCGTAAATGTAATATCGTGAAGCACGTCTTCTCCGGCTCCCGGATATCGGAACGATACATGATCAAATACAACTGTTCCCTTTGCATTTTCTCCAAATTTCTCCGACTGTTTCGGATCTTGCACAAGTGTTTCGCTTGTCAGAATCTCATTTACCCTCGTTGCCGAAACCGCTGCCCGCGGAAGCATCACAGAAATCATACATATCATTAAAAATGCCATAATAATCTGCATCGTATACTGAATAAACGCCATCATATCTCCAACCTGCATTGCACCGCTGTCAATTCCATGAGCGCCTGTCCAGACGATCAGAACAGAAATTCCATTCATGATCAGCATCATAACCGGCATCATAAAGGTCATAGCGCGATTTACAAACAATTGTGTCTTCATAAGATCACGGTTAGATTGATCAAAACGTTTCTCTTCATATTTTTCTGTACTAAATGCACGAATGACCGGAAGTCCGGTCAAAATTTCTCTTGTCACAAGATTTAGACGATCTACAAGTGACTGAAGAACTTTGAATTTCGGCATTACAATTGTAAAGAGCAATATCACTACAATTAAAATCAATATCACTGCAACCGCAAGAATCCATGACATATCCACATTTGTCTGAAATACTTTGTATACACCGCCGATTCCAATAATCGGAGCATATAACACCATACGAAACAGCATGACTGTCAGCATCTGTATCTGCTGAATATCATTTGTACTCCGTGTAATGAGGGATGCTGTCGAGAACTTATCAAACTCTCCGCTGGAAAAGCTGACTACCTTCTGGAAAACCTGATTTCTCAAATCCCGTCCAACTGCTGCCGCAACTTTTGATGCCAAAAATCCAACAACGATACTGGCTGTCATTCCTAAAAATGCCAGAGCAAGCATTTTTCCACCCATCCGCAAAATATAACTGTTCTGCAGTTTTTCTGTATCTACACCAAGATTTTCGTAGACTGTCTTCACATAAATGGTCGCTGCCTGTTCTGTCATTGTTTCCGGCATATCTTTCATCTTTTCTTCTGCCTGAACCCGGACTTGTTCAACAGCTGCCTGCCGCTGCTCTTCCGGCATGGTTAAAAGCTGATCCAACATTCCTTTCGTCTCTTCTTTCAGTGACATAGATTCTGTCAAAAGCATTGCATCATTCATCTGCTCAGACAATTTTTCCATCACTTTCTCATCATCTAACACGGCATCCTTTAAAATATAGGCATCTGTCTCATACGTTGTATTGTCTTCCTGATAAGACTTCATTACCGTATTCTTTTCTTCTTCCGTTAAAAACAGGCTTACTTTTTCCATATCTGTTTTACTGATCTGCTTCGGGATTGTCGTATCAATTCCCCCTTGCTGGATTCCCACATTCACAATGTCGGAAGTATATCCCGGAAGCGAGAGATCACAGTACGCCTGCGCCGCAAGAACAACAATAATCACAATCGCTGAAACAGTATAGGTCTTTAAATATTTAAGTAAATGTTTCATTTTTTACTGCCTCCAAATCTTTCTCATTTTCAAAAAAATTGTCCCGGATCTGCATCAAAAGTCTTCGAAGCAACAACACTTCTTCTCTGCTTAATCCCCGATACATGATCTGCTCCATTTCTTTCATCGTCTCACGGATTTTCTCCACACATGCAGTACCTTTCTCAGTATTTTGCAGTCGGAGCACTCTCTGATCTTCCTGATCCGGTGTTCGCACAATGTATCCAAGCTTCTCCATTTTCTTCAATCCGGAAGTAATGGTCGGTGGTTTTACGCTTAACAAATCCGCCAGCTCCCGCTGGGAAATATTACTATGTTCTTCTAATACAAACAGGATCCCTGCCTGACCTCGTTTTAAATCATATTTCTCCAGCAAACGCTCTGCCCGATAAGTTGTCAGATGGAGAATCTGATAGACAAGCATCTGCACCGGGATATTTTCTTTTCGACATTTCACATTTATTTCCTCCCTTCATTTACTTTCTTTTTCTTATATCTATAATCCTATATTAGTTAGATATCTAATGATAGATTATGCTTATCATCTATAGTTGTCAAGAAAACAAAACGCTTTTTTACTATTTTCTAATAATTTTTTACAGTTTTTTTATTAAATACCTAACTATTTTATTCTCACATAAGCTGTCCGATTTTCCTTACGCGGCTCTTACATAAAAATGGATCAGAAAGCTTTATTTCCTTCTGATCCATTTCCTGTAAATCTTTATGTAACCCCTTCTTCTTTCTTTCCGTGCTTCTTTCTATATTTCACACATTCTGTCAGAAGATATTCAATCTGCCCGTTAATCGAACGAAAATCATCTTCTGCCCACTGGGCAAGTTCATTCCAAAGCGCTGCATTCAATCGAAGTGGAACTTGTTTCTTAGCTTTTTCCTTAGCTTTCTTTTCTTCTGTTTCCATTGTCCGTTCCACCTTCTTTCATAATATTTCTAGTACAGCGAACCACTGTTTACAATCGGCTGTGCATCTTTATTTCCGCACAAAACAACAAGAAGGTTGCTTACCATTGCAGCTTTTCTCTCTTCGTCCAACTCTACTACTTCCTTTTCACTCAGACGTTCCAACGCCATCTCTACCATACCGACTGCGCCTTCCACAATCTTCTGTCTCGCATCGATGATTGCTGCTGCCTGCTGTCTCTGGAGCATTGCGGAAGCAATCTCCGGTGCATATGCAAGATGTGTGATTCTAACTTCCTGAATCTGGATCCCTGCCTCTTCTACTTTTTTCTGAAGCTCTTTACACATGATGTCTGCAATCTCCTGGCTGCTTCCGCGCAGTGACTTCTCATCTCCGCCTGCACTTGTATCATACGGATAGCAGCGTGCTGTATTCCGAATAATTGCATCGCACTGAATAGACAGATAATTCTTATAATTCTCCACATTGATCATCGCTTTCGTCGGATCAATTACTTTCCAGATTACAACTGCACCAATCTCCACCGGATTGCCGAGTTCATCATTTACTTTCTGTTTCTCATTATTTAATGTCATCGTCTTTAGTGAAACCTTCTTATCACTGATTCCCCACTCTGACTTTCCTGAAGAACCTTTTGCCGTCATAACCGGCATTCCATTCCTTGTACTTGGATTAATCGCAGTGCAAAATGGATTTACCCAAAAGAATCCTTCTTTTTTAATTGTACCATAATATTTACCAAAAAGGGCAAATACGATTGCTTCATTTGGATTAAGAATTTTTAATCCAGCCATCGCAATTGCAGCTCCTGTAAAAACAATCGCACCAATCATTTCACTAACTGCAAGAACTGCATTACCAATCGTTCCTCTTCCATAGAGAATTCCGCCTCCGACCATAATCACTATCGCTATTACCATAACAAGAATCCATATGCTCAGCATTACCATTCCGCTCTTCGGATGCAGTAACTTCTCCTCTACTCTTTTTTCTTCCCCTTTCATATCAGGCACCTCCTCACAATAGATATTTATATGATATTATTTTGATATCATCATAATACCTCCACATTTAATGTTTGTCAAGATTCACGAAAAAAATATTACAAAAAAAACACTGCTTTATAGAATCTTTCTACAAAACAATGTTTCTTTTCATGTCACTTTCTATGGCTCTTTCCAGGTCACTCTTACTCTGCAGTCTTCCCGCATAGCACAACGCTTCAACGAAAGTTCTATTCCCTGCTTCTTGAAACAGCGGCAAATCATCTCAAAAATGCCAATGACCTGATTCTCGTATATCATATTTTCTTTATAAGCCTCATAATATTTGCGGTTAGTAAACCAGACAGCACGAGGATAACTTTTCTTAATATTCCAGGCACGAATTTTTTTATGACCGAGAAATTCAAACTCATTTGAACTCCCGCTGGTAGATCCGTTATCCAAACGCTCCGGAATTTTCTTTAGTTCTTCTTCTGCCTCTGCAATCGTATCATAGATCATCTTTGTTTCCTCTTTGGTCATTTTAAAAATTTCCATAGAGTTAATCTGTTCACAAAATTTATAGGTACAGTATTTTAGATTTCCATTTCCATACAGACAGACAGAAAATCCGCCTTCATCACCGTCCATCCCCATAATCGGTCCCGTCTGATAGGAAAATACAATCATATCTTTATTTAACGCTTCGAATGCAATCATCTTGATACCCCTTATGTCTATTTTTCCCTGTTTTATTATAGTATATTTTCCTTGCAAAATCAGCCAGATTCTGCAACTTTCTAAAAATTTTTTCCCTCTTCTTTTTTCTCATCACGCATACTTTCTCTGTTGTTTCATATATTTAAAATAACACATCTTTCGGAGTGATTATGAACATCAAATCTTATGCAAAACTGTGTGCAAAATATTTCTTACTACTTACCGCTTCTTTTCTTGCCGGAGAATTTACTGCCTACTGTATAGACTGTTTTTCCCCGACAACTATTGAAACTGCTGCATCCGGCAACTGGGGGCTTGGTTTTCCTGAGGAAGGTCAGCTTCCTACCGCAAATGCAACTATCGAAGAG
>CAUCYJ010000039.1:0-15015 GCA_958446945.1 uncultured Lachnospiraceae bacterium
CTTGAGGGCGGTTTATTTGTCAATACTGTTAAAGTGCAGGAAGAAGTTACAGTAAGTCAGGAAGATATTAAAAGAGTAAAAGCGTGGGGATTCCTGCATAATAAAGGTACAAACAAATTTAATGCCCGTATTATTACAAGAAATGGAAAGATTACAGCAGATGAAGTAAGATGTATTATGGAAGCAGCGGAGCAGTTCGGAAGCGGAGAAATTGCGATGACATCCCGCCTGACAGTGGAGATTCAGGGAGTTCCATTTGATAAGATTGAAGAGCTCAGAGCATTTGTAGCAGGGGCAGGTCTGGAAACAGGAGGAACCGGATCAAAAGTACGTCCGGTCGTATCGTGTAAAGGGACGACATGTCAATATGGACTAATTGATACATTTGCGTTGTCAGAAGAGATACATGAAAGATTTTTCCATGGTTATGCAAATGTAAAACTTCCGCATAAGTTCAAAATCGCAGTAGGTGGATGCCCGAACAACTGTGTAAAACCGAATTTGAATGATATCGGAATTATCGGTCAGAGAATTCCGGAATTTGAAGCAGAGAAGTGCCGTGGCTGTAAAGTATGCCAGATTGAAAATACATGTAAAGTGAAAGCGGTAAAAGTTGTGGACAGAGTGCTTCGGATTGATGAAAATGAGTGTAATAACTGTGGTCTCTGTGTTGGAAAATGTCCATTTAAAGCGATTGAGGACGGTACATACGGTTACAGAATCTATATCGGCGGAAGATGGGGCAAGAGATTTGCACATGGAAAACCGCTGTCTGTTGTATTTACAGAGAAAGAAAAGGCGCTTGATGTGATTGAGAAAGCAATTCTGCTTTTCCGTGAACAGGGAGAGACGGGAGAGAGATTTTCGGATACGATTGAGAGACTTGGATTTGAAAATGTGGAAGCACAGCTTTTGAGTGATGATATATTTGCACGCAAAGATGAGATTATCGGAGCAAAACTTCATCTTGTAGGCGGAGCAACGTGTTAAGAAAAATAGGAAGGAACATAGAACATGAAAAATGTAAGAAAGATAGCAGAGCATTTATATTGGGTAGGGGCGAGTGACAGAAGGCTTGCGTTATTTGAAAATGTGTATCCGTTGAGAGATGGAGTTTCCTATAATTCATATCTTTATGTAGATGAGAAAACGATACTTCTTGATACGGTAGATCATTCTGTCAGCAGACAATTCTTGGAAAATATAAAAGGTGTACTGGGAGAACGTGCCCTTGATTATGTGGTAGTCAATCATATGGAACCGGATCACTGTGCAGTCATTGAAGAATTAATCCTGCGCTATCCAAAACTTCAGATTATCGGAAATGCCAAAACAATCGGGATGGTAAAACAGTTTTATGATTTCGAAGTAGATTCCAGAGCATATATTGTAAAAGAAGGCGATACATTTTCTACAGGAAAGCACGAACTGAAATTCGTGATGGCGCCGATGGTACACTGGCCGGAAGTAATGGTAACATATGATGTGACAGAAGGAATCCTCTTCTCTGCAGATGCATTTGGCTCCTTTGGCGCTCTAAGCGGTAATGTATTTGCGGATGAGACAGAATTTTGCTGTGAACAGATAGATGAGGCGAGAAGATACTATACGAATATTGTTGGTAAATATGGTATGCAGGTACAGGCTTTACTAAAGAAGGCATCCGCCCTGGAAATTAAGATGATTTGTCCGCTCCATGGTTTGATCTGGAGAGAAAATATAGAAAAATTTGTTGAGAAATATCAAATGTGGAGTACTTACACAGCAGAAGAAAATTCAGTTTTAATTGTGTATGGTTCTGTCTACGGCAATACTGAAAATGCGGCAGAAGTTCTTGCAGGTAAGCTTGCAGATCAGGGAATCAAACATATTAAAGTATGTGATATTTCTAAGACAGATATTTCTTATGTGCTTGCAGATACATTTAAATACAGTCATATTGTATTTGCAGCTGCAACATATAATAATGGAATTTTTACACCAATGGAAACATTGCTACACGATTTGAAAGCGCATAATGTTCAGAATCGTACGGTAGCTTTGATTGAAAATGGTTCCTGGGCGCCTGCATCCGGAAAACAGATGGCAGAACTGATCGCAGGACTTAAAAATGTTGAAGTGCTGGAGGAAAAAGTAACAATTAAATCTGCACTAAAAGATAATCAGGAAGAAATGCTGGATAAATTAGCTCAGAAGCTTGTGGAGAGTTTGAAGAAGTAGTGTTTGGAGAGGGATTCTGAAAGAAGCTGGAAGTTAATAAGATAGTTCCAAATAGAGGGCAGGTGGACTCGTATGAGTTTCACTTGCCTTTGGATTTTTTTAAATCTTTATTTTTCTGCGAATGCTTTTGCAATTCATATTGTTTTTTTCATGTCAATAAGCTATCATATCAAATGGAACTTTTTTGTAAATGTCGATAAGTACGAGGTGTTTTTGGGGATAACTGTGTGCTTATGTGGATATCTTTGGAGGAAAATAATGAAATTGTGGAATAAATTAATTGCAGCATTTCTGGCAGGTGCTATGCTTTTGTCCGGCAGTGGAATCATAGCATCGGCAACGGATACGCAGAACGAGTCTGAACAGCCGTCAGAAGATCCGACAGCACAAAATGCAGAGGGGCAGGAAGCAGATCCGAATGGAGGATATAAAATTGATCCGGTAACAATTGAATCTTCAACAATGCCGATGACAGAAGAAGATATTGAGAAACAGATGGCGGTTCAACTTTCGATTAAACCGGAGACAAATAGTCTTGAAAATTGGCCGCAGGGACCGGATGTGACGACAGACAGCGCCATTGTGATGGATATAAACAGCGGAGCGATTCTCTATGGGAAACAGGTAGATAAGAAAGAGTATCCGGCAAGCATCACAAAAATTATGACAGCGCTTTTGGCATTAGAGAACGGAGATCTAAATACGGATCGCGTTACATTTTCAGAAGACTGTATTAATTTTCTTGAATATGGAGATGCTCATATTGGGATGCAGGCAGGAGAAGAGATTTCGCTAAATGATGCGATGTATGGAATGCTTTTGGCTTCTGCCAATGAAGTTTCCTATGCAATTGCTGAGAATATTGGAAATAAATTAGGGATTGGTTATACTGGATTTATTGATAAAATGACAACAAGAGCGCAGGAACTTGGATGTGAAAATACTCATTTTATGAATGCGAATGGACTTCATGATCCGAATCATTATGTTTCTGCAAAAGATATGGCAATAATTAGCGCAGAGGCATACAAATATGAAGCTTTTCGCAATATGATTAGAACGCAGCAGTATACAATTCCACCGACAAACTTAGTGGGAGAACAGCGTATATTTCAGCAGAATCATAAGATGATCTATGAAGGAAATCAGTATTATTATGATGCCTGCACAAGTGGAAAGACAGGATATACAGATCAGGCCAGAACAACTCTTGTATCTTATGCAGAGAAGAATGGGATGCAGCTTGTCTGTGTGGTGCTACGCACAAGAGGAGGTGTTGCGTACACGGATACACAGGCGTTATTTGAATATGCATTTAATAATTTCCAAAAGGTATTATTAAAGAATGTAGAGACTTCGAAAGATTTTTCAAAAATTCCGGAAGATGCATATGTGATTCTTCCTAAAACTTTTTCGACAGATGAATTAATGGAGAAGGTAGAGAAGACGGTTGTTCCGGCAGAAGACGATAAAAAAGAGGCAGAAGTTACTTATACTTATGGAAATGTTCCGATTGGAAAAGCAAAATTAACTTTTTCGGAAGGATATCTTCTAAAACAGGAGAAGAAAACAGAAGAAGCTAATGGAAAAGCAGAGAAGCCTAAAGAAGAAAAAGAAGAAGGACTTCCTCTCTGGGCGAAGATTCTGATCGGAATCGGAGCAGTCATCCTGGTTGTCGGAATTAGTCTTTATATTTATGTTCGCTGTGAGAAAGAAAAGCGCCGTCGTCGAAATCTGAAGAGAAAACGTGCAAAGCAGCTGGAAATGAAAGCAGAGGAAAGACGGCGGAGTGCAGAAAGACAAAAGCATCAGCAAAGTCGTCAGCAAAACCGTCAGAGTTATCCAAGGAATTATGAGGGAAGAGCTGGAAGAAATGACATCAAACGCAGAACGGATTTGAATTACAAAAATGAACAGTATCGGAGCCGCTACGATCATAATCATTCTGCAAATCAAAATCATTATACGCGAAATCGTAAAGGTTAAATAAAATCACTCTTTACTCTTGACATATTCGCAGATTTTTTTCTATAATATAAAGGAATTGTGTAAATAACAAAGGCATTGAAGAAGACAGTAAGATCTGTTTGAAAGGCAAAGCGAGCCGGAGATGGTGCAAGACCGGTGCGAGTAAGCAGATACGAAGATCACTTCTGAGCTGCACGCTGAAAAGGACGAAGAAGATTCGGAATGATTAAGCGCTGCCGGGATTCTACCGTTAACAAGAGCGCATATGTTAGTATGCAGTAACAGGTGGTATAACGATATGCTTATGATGTAGTAACAGCAGATTTCGTCCTTTTACAGGGATGGAATCTGCTTTTTGTTTTACGGAGATATATCCTCCGCAAGGCAAAAGCGCACTGCAGAAGGTGCCTAAATAAAGAAGACATGAAAGAAAATTCAGGAAAGGAAGAAAGATCATGTATCAGAAAGTATCTACAAATTTGAATTTCGTAGAGCGTGAGAAGAAAACAGAAAAGTTTTGGGAAGAAAATGATATTTTCAAAAAGAGTATGGAACATCGCAAAGAAGGAGAGACGTATACATTTTATGATGGTCCTCCGACAGCAAATGGAAAACCGCACATCGGTCATGTGCTGACACGAGTTATTAAAGATATGATTCCGCGTTACCGTACTATGAAAGGCTATATGGTTCCGCGTAAGGCAGGATGGGATACTCATGGACTCCCGGTTGAGCTGGAAGTTGAGAAGCTTCTTGGACTGGACGGGAAAGAACAGATTGAGGAATACGGTCTGGAGCCGTTTATTGGTCATTGTAAAGACAGTGTATGGAAATACAAAGGAATGTGGGAAGACTTCTCAAAAACAGTCGGATACTGGGCTGATATGGAGAATCCATACGTTACTTATGATAATAATTTTATCGAATCTGAATGGTGGGCATTAAAACAGATCTGGGAGAAAGGACTTCTCTACAAAGGTTATAAGATTGTTCCATATTGTCCGCGCTGCGGAACACCGCTTTCCAGTCACGAAGTTGCACAGGGATACAAAGATGTGAAAGAACGTTCTGCTATTGTAAGATTTAAAGTTGTTGGCGAAGACGCGTATTTCCTTGCATGGACAACAACACCTTGGACATTGCCGTCTAACGTAGCGCTCTGTGTGAATCCAGAAGAAACTTATGTAAAAGTAAAGAATGACGGATACACATATTATATGGCAGAAGCTCTTGTCGAAACTGTTTTAGAGGGAGACAAAGAGATTCTTGAAACTTACAAAGGAAAAGATCTGGAATATAAAGAATATGAACCGTTATTCCCATTTGTTGAATTGAAGAAGAAAGCCTACTATGTGACATGTGCAGATTACGTTACATTGACAGACGGTACAGGAGTTGTTCACATTGCACCGGCATTTGGTGAGGACGACTCTCAAGTAGGAAGAAGATATGATCTTCCGTTCTTACAGTTAGTTGATGAGAAAGGTGAGATGACAAAAGAAACACCGTGGGAAGGAACTTTCTGTAAGAAAGCTGACCCAATGGTATTAGAAGATCTTGAAAAGAGAGGGCTTTTATTCTCAGCACCGAATTTTGAGCATAGCTACCCACATTGCTGGAGATGCGATACACCACTGATCTACTATGCCCGTGAGTCATGGTTTATTAAGATGACAGAAGTGAAAGAGGATCTGATCCGCAATAACAATACAATCAATTGGATTCCGGAGAGCATCGGTAAAGGACGTTTTGGCGATTGGCTTGAGAATGTTCAGGATTGGGGTATCAGCCGTAACCGTTACTGGGGAACTCCATTAAATATCTGGGAATGCGAGTGTGGACATCAGCATGCGATCGGAAGTATTGAAGAGTTAAAAGCTATGTCAGACAATTGTCCGGATGATATTGAGCTGCACCGTCCATTTATTGATAAAGTAACAATCAAATGTCCGCATTGTGGCAAAGAGATGCATCGTGTTCCGGAAGTAATCGACTGTTGGTTTGACAGCGGAGCAATGCCATTTGCACAGCATCACTACCCGTTTGAGAATAAAGAAGTATTTGAACAGCAGTTCCCGGCAAACTTTATTTCAGAAGCGGTAGACCAGACACGTGGATGGTTCTATTCACTGTTAGCAATCTCAACACTGATTTTCAATAAAGCACCGTATAAAAATGTTATTGTGCTTGGCCATGTTCAGGATGAGAATGGACAGAAGATGAGTAAATCCAAAGGAAATGCAGTTGATCCTTTTGACGCGCTTGAGACATACGGAGCAGATGCGATCCGTTGGTATTTCTATGTTAACAGTGCGCCATGGCTTCCGAACCGTTTCCACGGAAAAGCAGTTGTAGAAGGACAGCGTAAGTTCATGGGAACACTTTGGAACACGTATGCATTCTTTGTACTGTATGCGAATATTGATGGATTTGACGCAACAAAATATACATTAGATTATGATAAGCTTCCTGTTATGGATAAATGGCTTCTGTCCAAACTGAACTCTCTTATTAAAACAGTTGACGATAATCTGGCTAATTACAGAATTCCGGAAAGTGCAAGAGCGCTTCAGGATTTTGTAGATGATATGAGTAACTGGTATGTCAGAAGAAGTCGCGAGCGTTTCTGGGCAAAAGGAATGGAGCAGGATAAGATCAATGCATACATGACATTGTATACAGCACTTGTAACAGTATCAAAAGTGGCAGCGCCAATGATTCCATTCATGACAGAAGATATTTATCAGAACCTTGTAAGAGGAATCGATGCAAATGCTCCGGAAAGTATCCACCTTTGTGATTATCCGGTGGCAAATGAAGCATATATTGATAAAGAACTGGAAGAGAATATGAAAGAAGTGCTTGATATTGTTGTAATGGGACGTGCCTGCAGAAATGCAGCAAATATCAAGAACCGTCAGCCGATCGGCAAGATGTTTGTGAAAGCAGAAAAAGAACTTCCGGAATTCTATAAAGAAATTGTTGCAGAAGAATTGAATGTCAAAGAAGTAGAATTTACAGATGATGTAAGAAACTTTACTTCTTATACATTTAAACCACAGCTTAAGACAGTTGGACCGAAATACGGCAAGCTGCTTGGCGGCATCAAAGCGGCACTTACATCTTTGGATGGCAATGCAGCTATGGATGAGGTAAATGCAACAGAGCAGTTAAAATTAAATGTGAATGGAGAAGAGGTAATTCTTCTTCGCGAGGATTTGCTCATTGATATGGCTCAGACAGAAGGCTATGTATCTGAAAGTGACTATGGTGTAACAGTTGTACTTGATACAAATCTGACACCGGAACTTTTAGAAGAAGGTTTTGTAAGAGAGATTATCAGTAAGATCCAGACAATGAGAAAAGAGGCAGACTTCGAAGTGACAGATCATATTAAAGTCACATATGAAGGAAGCGAGAAAGCAGAAGCAGTTTTTGAAGCCCATAAGGAAGAAATCGGCAGCGAAGTTTTAGCAACAGAGGTGAAAAAACAGACTCCGGCAGGATATGTCAAAGAATGGAGTATCAATGGTGAGAAAGTAACACTTGGAGTTGAACGATAGAATCCAGAAAAGAAGAGGGTAAGGCAATATGTATTATAGTTCTGAATTAAGAGGAAGGTTTGACAAAAAAGCATTCCAGAAAGAAGTAACTCACAATGTCAAGACATTATTCCGAAAAGAAGTAGAGGAGGCAACACAGGAGCAGCTGTTTCAGGCTGTCTCCTATGCTGTTAAAGAAATAATTATTGACGATTGGCTTGCAACACAGAAAATCTATAAAAATGAAGAGCCAAAGACCGTTTACTATATGTCAATGGAGTTTCTGATGGGACGTGCACTTGGAAATAATCTGATTAACCTTTGCGCATACAAAGAAGTGAAGGAAGCTCTTGATGAAATGGGGATTGATCTGAATGTTATTGAAGATCAAGAACCGGACGCAGCTCTTGGAAACGGAGGTCTTGGACGTCTTGCGGCATGTTTCCTTGACTCCTTGACAACGCTTGGTTATCCGGCTTATGGATGCGGAATCCGCTACCATTATGGTATGTTTAAACAGAAGATCAAAGATGGTTTCCAGGTAGAAAAACCGGATGACTGGTTAAAGAATGGAAACCCATTTGAAATCCGCCGGGATGAGTATGCAAAGGAAGTACGTTTCGGAGGAGACATTCAGGTAACATGGGATGAAAAAACCGGACGAAATCATTTTATTCAGACGAACTATTCATCAGTTATGGCAATTCCTTATGATATGCCGATTGTTGGATATGGTAATCATGTAGTGAATACACTGCGGATCTGGGATGCGAAAGCAATCACAGATTTCCAGTTAGATGAATTTGATCGTGGAAATTACCATAAAGCAATCGAACAGGAAAACCTTGCAAAGACAATTACAGAGGTACTGTATCCGAATGATATGCAGGAAAAGAACTTCGCCTGAAACAACAGTACTTTTTTGTATCTGCCAGCCTTCAGACAATTGTGGAACGCTTCAAACAGACACATAGCGATTTGCGAGAGCTGCCGAATAAGGTTGTAATCCAGATGAATGATACACATCCGACGGTGGCAGTAGCAGAGTTAATGAGAATTCTTCTTGATGATGAAAATATGCTCTGGGAAGAAGCATGGGATATTACAACAAGGACATGTGCATACACGAACCATACGATTATGGCAGAAGCATTGGAAAAATGGCCGATCGATCTTTTCCAGCGTCTTCTCCCGCGTGTATATCAGATCGTTCAGGAAATTGACCGTAGATTTGTTATGAAAGTACGGGAAATGTATCCGGGAAATGAAGAGAAAGTCAAAAAGATGGCAATTCTTTATGATGGCCAGGTAAGAATGGCTCATCTTGCGATTGTTACAGGGTTCTCTGTAAATGGTGTTGCAAGACTTCATACAGAAATTTTAAAACATCAGGAATTGAGAGATTTCTACGAGATGATGCCTGAGAAGTTCAATAATAAGACGAACGGTATTACACAGAGACGTTTCCTTCTTCACGGAAATCCGCTTCTGGCAGACTGGGTAACAGAACAGATCGGAGATGGCTGGATTACAGATCTTGCACAGATGGAAAAGCTAAAACCTCTTGCAGATGACGCAAAGGCAAGAACAGAATTTATGGATATCAAATACCAGAATAAAGTACGTCTTGCAAAATATATCAAAGAACATAATGGTGTGGAGATTGATCCGAATTCTATTTTTGATGTTCAGGTAAAACGTCTCCATGAATATAAACGTCAGTTGCTTAACATTTTGCATGTGATGTATCTGTACAATAAGATCAAGGAGCATCCGGAGCTGTCTTTCTATCCAAGAACATTTATTTTTGGAGCAAAGGCATCAGCTGGTTACACAAGAGCAAAACAGATTATAAAGCTGATCAACTCTGTAGGAGATGTGATTAACAATGACAGAAGTATCAATGGAAAGCTGAAAGTAGTATTTATCGAAGATTACCGTGTGTCTAATGCAGAATGGATTTTTGCAGCAGCCGATGTAAGTGAGCAGATTTCTACTGCATCAAAAGAGGCATCCGGTACAGGAAATATGAAATTCATGTTGAACGGTGCGCCGACAATCGGAACAATGGACGGAGCCAATGTCGAGATTGTAGAAGAAGTTGGAGAAGAAAATGCATTTATTTTCGGACTAAGTTCAGATGAAGTTATCCATTTTGAAAATCACGGAGGATATGATCCGAGAGCAATTTATAATAATGACTGGGAAATCAAACGTGTTGTAGACCAGCTTGTAGATGGAACTTATTCCTGCGGAAATCCGGAGCTGTACAGAGAGCTTTACAATTCGCTTCTGAACAGACAGGGATTTGATCCTGCAGACAGATATTTCATCTTAAAAGATTTCCGTTCTTATGCAGATGCACAGACAAAAGTTGAAGAAGCATACCGGGACAAAGACAGATGGGCTAAAATGGCAATCCTGCAGACAGCATGCTGCGGTAAATTTACATCTGACAGAACAATCCAGGAATATGTAGATGAAATTTGGCATCTTGATCAGGTAACTGTTACAGAAGAAGAGGTAGAAAATGTATAGTTACAACTATGGATACGGTGATTTGGGAGAGCATATGCTCAGAAGCTTTGTGATGATCTATCTGGTATGTCTTATAGGCGTACTGATTGTTGCTGTAGGAGCATATGTCCTGAAAAGCTATGGACTGTATAAAATTGCAGAGAAAAAAGGTATGGAAAGTGCATGGGCTGCATGGATTCCATTTGTGAGAACATACTATCAGGGAGAACTTGCAGGAGAAATTGAAATAGGAAGAAAGAAACTGAAAAGACCGGGAATCTGGCTGCTTATTCTTCCGATTGCAGGAAATCTGCTTGTAGCAGCGCTTGTAATGTTTGTAATTGTTGCTGTAGTATTTGCAATGCTGGAGAATTTTGTTGCCGGCAGCTTTCTTCTATCAGCAATATTGCCGATATTTGTTGTCGCCCTTGGGATTGCAGGCGCAGCAGTTTCTATGGGAATTGTGGTAGCGCAGCATGCACTGAAAGTGTTTGTAAACCGAAGAATTTATCAAGGAGCAACAGAAGACAGCATGGCGTTATTCCATGCCGTTGCAGGGCTTTTTGTACCTGGCTATGAAGCAATCTGCATCTTTTATTACAGTAGAAAATATGAGTAAACAGCATATATGAATGAAATCCTCCATATAGTATTGTATGGAGGATTTTTTTATGAGGCAGAAAAGACATCAGAGATACGGTCAACTTTTTTCTACGGTAGTGGCAATCATTCTTCTTCCGTATATTATTACAGTATTTATTAATGGTCCGGCAGTATTGACCGGAGCAGAGGTGGGAGAGGACTATTTGTTTGTAGAAGTAGATGGAAAATCAAGAGAAATTCCGGTGGAGGAATACGCGATAGGGATTCTTGCCAGAGAAATTCCGGTAACATATGAGAAAGAGGCGTTGGAAGCCCAGGCGGTCATGCTTCGCACCAGAATGTATAAACAGATTACGGAGGAAGGAAAGACAAGTATTTTTACTGACAAATATTTTGAAGAGAAAGAGATGAAGAAACAGTGGGGCAGAGTAAAATACGAAGAATATCGGGCAGCGCTTAGGGATGTGTGGCAATCAACAGAGGGACAGGTGCTTACATATGGAGATGTTCTGATCACAACGCCGTTTCATCAGCTTAGTAATGGAAGGACAAGATCAGGAAATGAAGTGTTTGGCAGTGAAGGATATCCTTATCTGCAGATTCGAGAATGCCCAAAAGATGTGGAGGCAATTGATCAGACGCAGACGATGCTGATTGAAAAAGGAGACTACGAGGTGATTTCAACAGACAGCGCCGGATATGTGTTGCAGATCAGAGAAGGAGAACGGACGATAACAGGAGAAGAATTCCGCCAGGAAAAGGGACTTGCTTCTGCATGTTTTGCTCTTCAGGAATATGAGGATAAAATTAGAGTAACAACGCAGGGAAATGGTCATGGAATTGGATTAAGCCAGAATATGGCAAATGAAATGGCAAAAGAAGGAAAAACACATGAGGAGATATTGGCGTATTTTTTTGCTGATACAGTGATTCGGGAAGTAGCAGAAATTTTGTAAAAGAAATGAGAAGCAGGAGAGAATAAGCAAATCACTTTCTGGCAAAGCTATAGCTAGAGGTGATGAATAATGAATAACAACAGCAATGAAACTCCTACAAAAGGAAAAAAGGGCGCATCTGTAGGTCTTGTAATCTGTTTCGTGGCGGCAGTAGCAATGGTCGGCACATATACATTTAAGAATTATAAGAATTCAGTTGCAGACGAAATGGCAAAATCTCAGGCGAAGCTTGAACAGGAGCTTGCAAGGGCAGAGGAATCAAAGACAACGAATACAACAAATGTCATTCAGGAACAGCAGCAGGAAAATGCAGGGGAAAAGAAAGATGCCGAAGATACTTCGTTGGAAAATGATAGTACAGACGGGACAGCACAGGATCATGCGACAGAAAATAATGCTATAAAGGAAGAGCCGGATGTTCAGACCGAGAATACAAAAAGTACGTCCGGAACAGCTGCACAGCTGTCATATTCGGAAGCAACAGAAATGCTCTGGCCGGTAGACGGAAATGTGATTATGAATTACAGTATGGATCAGACAGTTTATTTTGCAACGCTGGATCAGTATAAGTATAATCCGGCAATGATCATTGCCGGGGATGCGGGAAGTCAGGTGGTTGCATCAGCACGTGGAATTGTGAAATCTATTGAAGAAAAGGTTGATACCGGGCTGACGATGACACTGGATATTGGAAGTGGATATGAACTTGTGTACGGGCAGCTTAAAGATTTACAGTTCCAGGAAGGCAGTCTTGTAGAGGCAGGAGAGATGATCGGTTATGTACAGCAGCCAAGCCGATATTATACAGTAGAAGGATGCAATTTGTATTTTCAGGTATTGAAAGATGGTGTAGCTGTAGATCCGCTTGATTATCTGGAAGCATAGAAGAAAAAAATAATAGAAATTATAATTGAAAGCGGCAGAAAGCCGGACTCTAAAAAGCAGATTTCAAATCTGGTGAAGGAGGCCGGTTTTTCTTTATGCAGTTGTGATATAATAAATCCTGTGACAGATAGTGAAAAGTGGAAGCTACATTATGACAGTAAATAATAACTGACGCGGGGAAATCTGTTCAGGAGGAAGAAAATGAATTACACATATATTGTAGAGTGCAGCGACGGAACATTTTATACAGGTTGGACAAATGATCTGGACAGAAGAATTGCTGCTCACAACAGCGGAAAAGGTGCCAAATACACAAAGACAAGGAGACCGGTTACACTTGTCTATTATGAGATGTTTGAGGCAAAAGAAGAGGCAATGCGGCGGGAATATGAAATCAAACAATACAGTCGCAGACAGAAAGAAAAGCTGATTGACGGAAATGCTCAGGTATTTTCAGAAAGGCAGACAGAAAGAAGATGATGAGAATACGAGCATAGCCCGGAGGAAAATTCCGGGCTATGGACGATTGTGGACTATCTAAGAGAGACAGACTAGCTTATAAAATATATACATACATTAAAATAAAGTGGCAGAAACTTCCGGCCATAACAAAAAGATGAAAGATCTCATGACTTCCGAAATTCTTGTGACGGTTATTGAAGATTGGCAGTTTCAATGCGTAAATAACGCCTCCGACTGTGTAAATAATACCGCCTGCCAGAAGCCATCCAAATGCGGCAGGACTGAGCGCATCGACGATTTGGCTGTAAGCGAGGATGCAGGTCCATCCCATTCCGATATAGAGAAGAGAAGATACCCATTTTGGACAGAACACCCAGAACGCTTTGAGAATGATTCCAATGGTAGCAATGGCCCAGACAAGTGTCAGCAGGATAACGCCGGTATGCTTATCGAGTACAAGAAGACAGACTGGTGTGTAGCTTCCGGCGATTAATACAAAGATCATCATGTGATCCCATTTTTTCAGAATGGTATTTACTTTTTCAGAAATATTGAATGTATGATAAGTTGTGCTTGCAGCATAGAGAAGGATCAAGCTGATAATATATACTGCAAGTGCGAAAACAGCTGTGTGGTCAGGATTGCGCGCTGCTTTAAATAATAATGGAAATGCGCCAATGATTGCGGCCACCATGGCAATAAAATGAGTAATAGCGCTTCCGGGATCTTTAATCTTATCTAAAGTCATAACATTACCTCCAATAAACAATAAGTAGTTTTTAAAACTATGTTATGTGATATTGTATATATTATACTCTTTTTTTAAAAAAATCAACACCGGATTTCTATTTTTTTGAATTTTAAAGTATTATGTATAGGAGGTATTTGTCTATTAGATGAGAGAAAATTGGTATGGTTTAAAATAGAAAAATTGGATATTTTAAGAAAGCCAGTAGTGTGTTAGCATAGGTGTACAGAAAAAAGGAGGAAGTCATCTATGAAAAACACAAATGGAAAAATTATGAAGCTGGCACAGACAGCACTGATGGCAGCATTATGTTATGTATCTTTTACATTTTTACAGATTAAAATTCCGATGCCGGGCGGAGCGGATGCAACGTCTCTTCATATTGGGAATGCATTTTGCGTATTAGGAGCTCTTTTCCTTGGCGGATGGTATGGAGGTATGGCAGGAGCTATCGGTATGACGATTGCCGATCTTATGGATCCAATTTATATCGTAGGAGCACCAAAGACATTTGTATTGAAATTATGTATCGGATTGATTACAGGATTTGTGGCACATAAAATTGCCCATATCAATGAGAGTACAGATAAAAAATATGTATTTAAGTGGAGCGTGATCGCGTCAGTCGCAGGACTTGGCTTCAATGTTGTGGCAGATCCGCTTGTGGGATATTTTTACAAACAATATATCCTGGGACAGCCACAGGAGATGGCAAGCCTTCTGGCAAAATGGAGTACTGCAACAACATTTGTTAATGCAGTTGTTTCTGTAATTTTAGTTGGATTTATGTACAATGCACTTAGACCGGTTTTGATTAAAACAGGAATTCTTGTTACAAGAGGAACTGTCCACAGAAATGCGTAGTGAATCTCTGAAAGAATTTTATTTTTAATGAAGGTAAAGAATAGGGATGCCGAATCAATCATCATTTGATCTGGCATCCCTTTGAATTACTTATTAGATATTAAGTCTTCTGATTAGCCGAAGTATCTCTTTAACAGACCTTCGAATGCTTTTCCATGACGAGCTTCGTCTCTAGCCATTTCATGAACTGTGGCATGGATTTCGTCCAGGTTAGCAGCTTTTGCAAGTTTTGCAAGATAAAACATACCAG
>CAUCYJ010000040.1:0-14906 GCA_958446945.1 uncultured Lachnospiraceae bacterium
TATATAATTTTGTGGTTGCCGCAATTTATTACATACCATGATTCCAAGAGTAATAGCAAATGGTGCTAGAATATAAATAGTCCAAGTCAAAATGAGAATGCATCTTATTTCATACCTATTGCCCATTTTATCCGCTCTTCCGCCTATTTCTAATGGCATATTAGTACCTCCTTCCAAAAAGAGGCTAATAGTAGCTGCATCTCTTCGACAAGCTCTATACTGATAAAACAAATTTCCTGCTTTATTTATTTTTTCTTTAATCTTTGGAAAAGTTAAATCTTCTGACTTAATCACGTTACAGCTCACTTCCTCTCTTGTAAATTCAGAGTCCTCTATATCCTCAATTACTTAATTATATATTTCGTGCCTCTGCCTTTTCCCTCAATTGCAATCACTCCTTTTTCGCCCATATCTTTCAGCAACTTTGTTGTCTTTGATTTGCCAAAAGGTATATATGGTGCAATTTCGCTTATTGGTTTCAACATAGTCTTACTTAAGAGTTTATAAATCACTTTTTCGTCTTCGGTTAAATTAGCATCCTTTTCAAACAACGGAAGCACAATTTTTATAGAATTTTCTGACACTTCAAAGTCCGGTTTCATCAGCCCCTCTGTGTACAGTTGTTTTATTCTTGTAATTCCTGTTCCAAATATCTCGACAAATCCTAATCTGTAAAATACATTAGCAAGATTTCTATTTCTTAAAGCGGAAAGTTTACCTGATAAATATTCTTCTGCTGTTATTCCGGACGGCAATCCACCTGGAGATACAACTTCAATCCTATCATCAAACATGGAAACTCTGATGTGTGAATCCACATCCCATACCCTATGAATCAGAGCATTCGCAATTGCTTCTCTGAAGGCTGCTTCTGGTATCTTCTCCATCTTCTTTCTATCAGCACCCTGTATTACTTCATACTGATAATAGTCTCTGTATACAGCAAGTGCCTTTTCATACGCATCCAAAATGGATATGTTTTCAACAGTAGTTCTCTTTTGAATAATGCTGATGTTTTCTCCGAACTTAACAATATCAATTCCTGGAAAATGATTTTTATCCGCCAAAAGTCCCGCTGCATTATTAAAACCATTTACATTGTCATATAAGTTCAATGTTCTCAATGTATCCTGATTAAAAGTTTCAATCTGAATACTTTCTTTCAATTTACGCTGTAAAACTTCGAAAGACAGATCCTGATCTTTACAAGGTAATTCTTCAAATCTTATATTTTTTCCGTCTAATACAAGTCTTGTAAATTCCAGAGTATCTACCTCTATCGTCGCTGTATCATTTCGTTTGTATGCTTTTGATTTATACAAATACGGCTTCTGAAGACCACTGGTTACAGTGAGTTTTATCGTCTGATCATTATTCTGTATTTCAAGTGTATAATTCGGTTGAGGCGAAATACTGTCATTGATTTTATTTTCGATATCCAGGCACGCCTGCTTTACATCTGGCAAACCTTTCACATTTCCATCATCATCTACTCCAAAAAGAATTGTTCCACCATCATAATTCGAAAAGGCACTGACTGTTTTTAAAAAAGTATTTGTAATCGTTTCTTTGAACTCTAATATTCTCGTTTCACGCATAATAATCGCATCCTTTCCAACTTTATTGATTATATTATACGCATAAACGAGCAAAAATCAATCGTATTTTTTAACGATTGATTTTTTGATTGTTTTTGCATTATACTTTTACTTTTTGACCGTTTTTATTATTGAATATTTCCCATTATGGCTAATCTGTAGCCTTTTAATCTTTAAATTTTGTTTTAACTTTTGAAAAGTTAAAACAAAATTTTTGAGTCAAAACAAATATAATTACTTTTGTGAGGATTCATATGTGAATACACGCATAATTTGGGGCGTAATTTTTTACGATTGTTCAAATTTCAATCGTAAAATGAGTGGACCTGTCTCTACGACAATTCCAAGGTTGTCCACCCGCCAAGTAATATCCATTCCCTATTTTTGTGCAGATGCACACTTTTAGGGAATGAAATACGATTTATCTGCATCATTTACAGCACAAATGACGGAGATAATCTTGGTTATTTGCTTTTCTGGAAAAGATTTTTGCAATTTGTAACTGTTTTCCATTCCAAAGATGCCACTTTCAAAACTTTAAAATTTTTACATTTTTGAAAGCGGCGGCTTTTGTCTAATCAGAGAAGCACCGGACTTTAAACCACAGAATTAGGAGCCGGCCGTTGTTTCCTTGCAAGGCGTTTAGTGACATCTTTGTGCTCTGTGGATTACTATTGTATGATTGGTGAACCACTCATGCCTTGGACAATTCCTTTACCGCATCAACATAGATAATCGGTTCTTGAAATATTCCGGATACGAATCAAGACAATTAATGTGCTTTATCACCACATCAATAAATTTCTCACCACTTATAGTCACATCATAATCTATGTTAAAATCCTGTACTAACGAAAGAATAGAACTGCCACAAGGTTCTGTCAATTTTGTATCAAATAGCTTCACACAATCATTCCATAAATATCTTCCACCATTTTTCCAGTTGGTACGGTTGTCGTATATTTTGCAATCCGTAATAATAATACTTCCTTCTGTGTATATATCTGCTCGTGCTGTTCTACCCATCAAATTTTGAAAATCTCGAGCTTTTACTAATTGGAGTGCAAAGAGATTATTGATCATCTGCATACAGACAATCCAACTTTGGGAGCAAGGCAAATGTCAGCACAACTAAAAAACAGAGGTTATCAAGTGGGACGCCGTAAGGCTCGTCGATATATGAATGAAATAGATATTCATCCAATCTATCCTAAGATGAATCTTTCTAAGCGAATGCAACAGGCCAAGGTATGTCCATATCTTCTGCGAAATGCTGTCATTGATGCTCCAAATCAGGCATCCTGCAGTTTTACTCCCGTCTCATTCAACATGGCAATTAAAAGGCCATATTCAAACTCTTTTACCGGTCGTCTCTCTTCCAACAAAATTCCCATCACGCCTTTTACTTCTTCTGTGGATTGGATCGGCAAATACATAGCATCCGCATCCGGTAACGTATGTGTACAGGTACCTGCTCTGTGCCTATTGGAGGCAGCCCACTGTGCCACTGCTTTTTCTTTTGCATTCACAATTTTTTTCAAATGTATAATTTCCATATCTTTTCTTGGGAATAATAGTGGTTCTTCCAAACTTCCTCTTTTGTTCACTGGATATATAATTACTGAGAGATTTAAAAGTTTTACAACCTGTGTCGCTACCTGCCTCCATACTTCTTCTCGCGATTTACATCTTCTGAGCTTTCTGCTGTTTTCCAACAAAATTTCGGTTCGATAAGCTTTTTTGGCACTCTCTCTAATCTGTGATTTTAACTGTCTAGTCATAGAAGCCATAAAAAATCCAACTGCAAACAACATGACAAACGTTACCGGAGATCCCCTGTCATATGCCTTCAAACTGAAATTCGGCTCCGTAAAAAAGAAATTAAAAGAAAAAACACTAAGCAGTGCAGAATATAATGCATATATTTTTTTATCGGCTACATAAGAAGATAGCAATACACCAACCATGTAAACCATAATTAAATTAGATTCTGAAAGTCCGAACCCCTGAAATACATATGCAACTAATGTGCTAAGTGCCATAATTGCAGTAATTTCTCCCAATTCCTTCACAACATTCCAGCTGGATTCATCTCTTTCTTTTCTATTTTTTTCCTCTTCTCTGAAATACTCTGTATTTTTCATATCCGGAATAATATAAATATCAATATTGGGAGCACGATAGGTCAACTGCTCCAAAACTTCTAGACGTCCCCTTCTGAAAATCCATTGTTTTCTGCTGCGCCCCATAACAATCTTTGATATATTTCCCACAATGGCATATTCTACAATCTGATTCACAATGTCATTCCCATAAACAGTTACAACATCTGCTCCTAGTGCCCTTGCCAAATCCATGTGGCTTTTTACGGCAGATTTTGTTTTTTCATCAGCCTCCTGCATTTGAGATGTTTCTACATAAATCCCGGTAAATTGGGCGTGAAATGCATAAGCAAGACGTGCTGCTGTCCGGATTACCTTCCTATTAGATGGTGAAGGAGAAATACAAACTAAAACATGTTCCCCTGTATGGTAATCCATCTTCCCCATCGCATAGCGTTCTTCTTCTGCGATATGATTTACACGATCAGCTGTTCTTCGCAGAGTAATCTCACGCAAAGCAACCAGCTTTTCCCTACGAAAAAAATTTTCAAGAGCACGTTCCGCTTGTAAAGGTGCGTATATTTTTCCCTCTTTCATGCGCTCGATTAAATCTTCCGGTTCGATATCAATGACCTCTACCCGATCAAACACTTTATCCGGCACACGTTCACGGACATTGATATGCGTAATGCTTCCTACAATATCATTCAGGCTCTCTAAGTGCTGAACATTCATTGTTGTATATACATCAATACCAGCACGTAAAAGTTCTTTTACGTCCTGGTATCTCTTTTCATTCCGGCAGCCTTTGACATTGGTATGAGCTAGTTCATCCACCAAAATTAATCTTGGACTACGTTTCAATGCTACATCTAAATCAAATTCCCGAAGTTTTACCCCTTTATACACAACCTCCATTGGTGCTATCGTTTCCAAGCCTTCTACAAGTGCCTGTGTATCGGGTCTGTTATGCGGCTCTATGTACCCTGCCACTACATCAATCTTATGTTTCTTTGCTTCATGTGCTGCCGTCAGCATCGCATATGTTTTCCCAGCTCCTGCCGCATATCCTAAAAAGATCTTTAATTTTCCCCTTGTCTTTTTTAGTTTTTCCTCTTCTTCCAGCTGAAGTCTCCGAAGAAGCTGCTTCGAATCCGGTCTTTCATATTCTTTCATTTCCATAAATACCCTACTCTAATATTCCCATGGCATTGGCAATCGCTAAATTACATTTTAAAACATTGACTCGTTCCTCGCCAAAAATCCCAAACACCTTATGTTCTGTATTTTCATCCACGATCTCTTTCACTTCTTCTTCCGATAATCCTGCATTCTCTGCTACATATGGAATCTGGATTTCAGCTGCTTTTGGTGAGATGTGTGGATCTAATCCTGAACCTGATGCAGTAAGCAGATCAGATGGAACCTCCTCTGCTTTGAGCCCCGGATGTTCCTCTAAGAACTCATCTAAATCTTTTTGGATTCTTTTTTCCAGTTCCGGATTTGAATTTCCATAATTATAGCTGCCAGAAGAAACTCCACCATATTCACCATTTTTCAGTTCTTCCTCTGTATAATTATTGTATCCTACCGCGGATGGTCTTCCCTGAAAATAATAAGCTTCTGTAAACTCCTGTCCAATTAAAGCGGATCCAACTGCTTCTTTGCTATCTGTCGTAGGATTTCCTTCTTTATCAATCAGGTCCCCATTTGCCTTTTCTTTCATTGTCAACTGGCTAGCTCCTGTAAGAGCCAGTGGATAAACAAAGGAACAAAGTAACATCATTACAGCACAAAATATCAAGGCTTTTCCTACCATTTTACCAAATTTCTTCATCTTCTATTCCTCCTACATTCCCATGAGAGCTAACAGCGGAGCAACAAGTAGGTCAATCAGTTTAATTCCAACAAATGGAACAATAATACCACCCAAACCAAAAATACCCATATTTCTCAATAACATCTTTTCAGCTTTCATTGGTTTATATTTTACACCTCTCATAGCAATCGGAATCAATCCCGGAATAATGATTGCATTAAATATTAATGCAGAGAGGATTGCACTTGCCGGAGTTGCTAAATGCATAATATTCAAAATCTGCATCTGTGGCAGTACCATCGTAAACATGGCTGGAATAATCGCAAAATATTTTGCGATATCATTTGCAATACTAAATGTTGTCAACGAACCTCTTGTGATCAAAAGCTGTTTTCCGATTTCCACAACTTCCAAAATCTTTGTCGGATCGGAATCTAGATCAACCATGTTAGCTGCTTCTTTCGCTGCTTGTGTACCGGAGTTCATTGCAAGACCTACATCTGCCTGAGCTAATGCAGGAGCATCATTAGTACCATCACCTGTCATAGCTACCAGTTTTCCTTCTGCCTGTTCTTTTTTGATGGCTGTAATCTTATCTTCTGGTTTACACTCTGCAATAAAACCATCTACTCCAGCTTCTTTTGCTATCGTAGCTGCCGTCAACGGGTTATCACCTGTGCACATGATTGTTTTAATTCCAATTTCTCGAAGTCGTTCAAATCGTTCTGATAATCCTGGCTTTACAGTATCTTTTAAGTAAATCACACCCAAGATTTTTTCATTCACACAAACAACTAACGGTGTCCCGCCTAAATTGGAAATATTTGTAACAATCTCCTGTAAATCTTCTGGGATTTTTCCACCCTTCTCTTTTACAAAAGTTTTCATTGCTTCAAAAGCACCTTTTCTTACAACTGTTCCGTTCTGCAGATCTACACCACTCATTTTTGACTGTGCTGTAAATTCCACAAACTGCATTTGATCTGCAATCTGATTATCTAAGGCACATCCCATCTGTTTGCCCAAATCTACGGTTGATTTTCCTTCTGGTGTTGCATCCATGAGTGAACACATAACACTATAATCAATCAAATCTTCTTTCTCGACACCTTTCACTGGATAAAACTCAGCTGCCAAACGGTTTCCATATGTAATTGTTCCTGTTTTATCCAAAATCATGGTATCAACATCACCACAAGCTTCTACTGCTTTACCAGACATCGCAATAACATTAAATCTGGTAACTCGATCCATACCCGCAATACCAATCGCAGACAGCAGCCCACCTATGGTTGTTGGAATTAAACACACCATCAGTGCAATTGCCCATGAAATAGGTATCTTCACACCAAGGTACGATGCAAACGGATATAAAGTCACAACTACAATCAAAAATATAAGTGTCAATACAATTAACAATGTATTCAAAGCAATTTCATTTGGAGTTTTCTGTCTGGATGCTCCTTCGACCATGGAAATCATTTTATCCAAAAACGACTTCCCAGGTTCTGCTACAATTTTAATTTTCAGCCAATCAGATACTACTGTCGTACCACCAGTTACAGAAGAAAAATCGCCGCCTGCTTCTCTGGTCACCGGTGCAGACTCACCGGTAATAGCCGATTCATCTACCGAAGCAATTCCTTCAATGACTTCGCCATCGTTTGGAATCAGTTCTCCTGCCTTTACCAGAACTAAATCACCTTTTTTTAATTCAGAAGCATTAATAACCTGTTCTGCTCCATTTGGTAACAATTTTCTTGCTTTTGTATCCTGTTTTGTTTTCTTCAAAGATGCAGCCTGAGCTTTTCCTCGTCCTTCTGCTACAGATTCTGCAAAGTTTGCAAATAAAACCGTTACAAATAAAATTGCTGTTACAATCCCATTATAAATCCTGTACTGCTCGCTTCCTCCAAATAAGGTCGGTACAAAAGTCAATAACAACGTGATGAAACATCCAATTTCTACGACAAACATGACCGGATTTTTTATCATATATCGAGGATCAAGTTTTTGAAAAGATCCTATAATTGATGATTTTAAAATATCCTTGGTAATAAATTTTGTCTTCTTATTTTTAGCCATTTCTTTCTCTCCTTTCACTGTACCTTACATCCAGATTGACAGATGTTCTGCAATCGGTCCCAAGGCTAATGCCGGGAAGAAGGTCAAAGCAGCGAAAATATATACGATAAATACAAGAATAATCATAAAAGTTACATTATCGGTACGCAGCGTGCCCACAGTTTCGTTGACTTTTTTCTTAGCCAGCATAGATCCCGCAATCGCAAGCTGTGCGATGATTGCAATATATCTTCCAAAAAACATTGCCAAACCAGCGGTAATATTCCAAAATGCTGTATTATCAGCCAATCCCTCAAATCCTGAACCATTATTTGCTGCAGAAGATGCAAATTCATATAATACCTGGGTAAGTCCATGATAACCAGGGTTTGTAATTCCCTCAAGACCTGCCGGAACTGCTACTGCTAATGCAGAAAATCCAAGGATAAGAAGTGGATGAATTAAAATGCAGATTGCAACCAGTTTCATTTCTTTTCCTTCAATTTTTTTATTCAGATATTCCGGTGTTCTTCCTACCATAAGCCCACAAATAAATACTGCCAGAATTACATACATAACCATATTCATAAGTCCGACACCTTTCCCACCAAAAACGCAGTTAAGCATCATATGTAATAATGGAACTAATCCGCCTAGCGGAGTCAACGTATCATGCATGTTATTAACCGTACCGGTTGTAAAAGAAGTTGTTACCGTCGTAAACAATGCTGATTGCGGAACGCCAAAACGTACCTCTTTTCCTTCCATACTTCCTTGGCTCTGGTCTATGCCCATCTCCTGAATCACTGGATTACCCGCCATTTCTGAATTATAACAAATGGTAAGTCCTATCAAAAAAATGATTGCCATTGCTCCAAAGATCACCGCTCCCTGACGTCCAAAAATTAGTTTCTTTTGAGTTGTTCCTGACAGTCCCTGTACATTTGTAACAGTTTTCTTTGTTTTTTTCGCTTTCTGTTTATCATGAAGCATATGTCCAAAAGTTACAACACAAGCCCCCGGTAAAATCATCATAGATAACATTTCAATCATATTACTGATGATCGTAGGGTTTTCAAACGGTGTCGTTGAGTTTGCTCCGAAGAATCCACCACCATTTGTTCCCAAATGCTTAATTGATTCCAATGCTGCTACCGGTCCTACTGCAATATCCTGAAGATTTCCTTCCAAAGTCTCAATTGTAAAGTTCCCTTGTAACGTCTGTGGCGTTCCCTGACTTACCAATACCAATCCGACTATAAAAGATACTGGAATTAAAATTCTAGTCGTGATTCTTACCACATCCTCATAAAAATTTCCGATTTTCTTTCCAGCCAGTCCTCGGCAGAAAGCCATACATGCTGCATAACCTGTTGCAGCCGATGTAAACATCATAAAAATAATGACACACATCTGTGCCATATAAGAAAGACCGCTTTCTCCTGAGTAATGCTGCAGGTTTGTATTGGTCATAAAACTGATGATAGTATTAAAAGAAAGTGTAGACTCCATGTTTGAAATCCCATTCGGATTTAAAAACAGAATGCTTTGCAGTCTTAAAATTACATACCCTCCAAAGACCATAACTGCATTTACTAAAAGCAAGGTCAATGCATATTTCTTCCATCCCATATCTTCGCCTTTAATTCCACAAATCTTATAAATACAGCGATCAATCGGATTAAAAACTTTATCAGCAAAAGTCTTTTGTTTTGTTGCGATATGGTACATATATTTTCCCATCGGAATAACCACTATCACAAAAATCGCAAGTGTTAAAATAATCTGTAACATGTTTTCTCCTCCTAGTTTTCTTTTGGTTTGATTTGCCAGTCACAAAAATCTGCAAACACTTTCATCAACCCAAAACATCCTAACAAGATTGCTATCATGAATACATCCATCATAACTTCCTTCCTCCTTGATAGATTACTTTTTGTTATAAAGAATTTATCTGAAATCCTTTATAACTTTTCCATGCAGTATCATAATTCTTTTTCCCTTAATATCGCATTAATCATTTTAACTACAGTTTAAGATAAGATAAAGATTAGACCCATCCGAAAAGTAATGACATCGGAAAAGCGAAAATAATTGTAATTGCACAAACAGCACATAACGCGATCAAAGGTATTCCTACAAAGATAGAAAAAAATCCAAAAACCGGATGATACCATAACAATTTTTCTGCACGCACTTCAAAGCGATATTCATATTTTTTAATTGCTTTTATCATACTCACATTATTCACCCCATTTCCTTTTGCTTATCAAGAATACCTCAGAGTGTATTAAGTAGGGAAAAATATACTTCCTTTTATATTAAAATCCCATAAGAAATCTAAAATTAGGGAGATAGCTTTCTTAATCAAATTTGTATATTTTTATCCATAACAAAAAAACAGCTGAGCATACCATCTTTTTGGTTCGCTCAACTGCTTGCTTCTGATTCCATGCGACTACTAATTCGTTTCTTCTCCAATCTGTACCATTTTAAACCCTTCGCCATGAACTTCATTGGATTCGAGTACAATTAAAAAGGAATCCGGATCTGCTTTCTTTACAACTTGCTGTACATGGAACATTTCTTTGTTGCTGCAGGCACACATCACTACCTGCTTTTCTTTTCTATGATATCCGCCCTGCGCATTTAAAATGGTAGCTCCTCGTTGACAACATTCATCTATCACTTCGCAAATCTGGTGGCCATGTTCTGTGACGATCAATGCGAGTTTTCCCGAGTTAATTCCATACATTAACTTGTCTACCGCAACAGCAAAAATGAAATTTACAACCATTCCATAAATGATACCGTCAATATCCCGGAATAGAATTCCACCGACTAAAATGATTCCGACATCAGACCAAAATGCAATTTTCCCAAGAGATAAATGCGGTTTGATCGCTTTCACCGCCATAATAATAAAGTCTGATCCACCGGTAGAAGAGTTTTTAGAATAAATCAATGCATATCCGATACCGCCAAATACACCTGTACAAAGAGCTGCTAATAATCTATCCCCCTCATATACCGGAAATAGTGGTGCCACATAGTCAATCATCAAAGAAGAAATCAACATACATCGCAGAGAACTGACAAAGAATTTTTTTCCGAGAAGTCGGTAACAAATAATCGCCAGCGGGATATTTAGTGCAATCGTGGAAAGTCCAATCGGAACATTCAGCAGCCGATATAAGATAATTGAAATCCCTGAAAATCCTGTCATTGGAAATTTAGCCTGTACAGCAAAATTGTAAATTCCGGCTGCAATAAATACACTTCCTATAAATTCCCAAGTTAATTGCGTTGCAAATCTTTTTACTTTTTGCATAGAAAACTGCGTTTTCATAACTGTTATACCTCCATTTCATCAAAAAAAGAGCGAAAGCACATTATACATAAATATAATGCGCTTTCGCTCTTAGGGCACTAGACTAACATTATTTTGCTCATTTTGTCAAGTACTATTTTCCTTCTGCATAATATCTGAATATCGAAATATCAGTATATTCTCCCTATAATTTCGTTTCCATGATCTTTCAGCCATTGTTTCTGCTTCTTATAATCCGGCATTACCTGTTCGACTTGTGCCCAAAATTTTTTAGAATGATTCATCTCTATCAAATGACAAAGTTCATGGACAACAACATAATCCACAACTTCATCCGGTGCAAGCATAAGCAGACAGTTAAAGTTCAAATTCTTTTTTGCACTGCAGCTTCCCCACCTCGTCTTTTGATTCCGAATTGTAATACGACCGTAGCTTACATTCATTACTCCCGCAAAATATTTTACCTTCACCGGAATGATCTTCAAAGCCAGATCTGTCAGCTTTTGAATCTCCTCTACAGAAAGTTTTTGAATGTCTCTCATTTTCCGTTGTCTATCTTCCGCTTTTTTCAGATGCTTTACGATCCAATCTTCCTTTTCTTTTATAAATCTATTTATCTCTGTATTTTGCATCTGATATGGTGCACGAACAAGGATGGTAGCATCTTGTCTGATTTCAATGGAGATCGACTTTCGATTACTTCTGATCACACTCATATTATTTTTCATTTCTTAAACGTCACACCTCCTTGAAACTAGATGGATAAATCTGATCGCAGCTAATATTTACTTTATTGTTCTTTTTCACATCTATTCATGATTGTTTCTGGGACATCTAATTTTCCCACTCACAAAATTGGCATATGCTTTATGTCTTGCGATACGATTTTCTCCAAAATCCACATCAATATCGCCGGCATTCTTATATGAAATAATCTTTCCTACAGTTCCATCATTCATTTTCCTTATTTCACCGAGTCGTTCTTTCTCTTTTCTATTGCGTACCGGCGCTAATTTGGGATGTCCAATGACGCCTTTTTTGAAATCGTTATATTTTCGATTTCTAATAATGATACCATCCTCAAAACGAACGTCAATATGATTGGCATCTCTGCAGGAAATAATTTCTGCAACAGCGCCTCTTTTTTGAAGTTGCCGTTCTCCTATATGATTTTTAATATAAGAAGACGGAAGACCGACCTTGCCACATTCAAAATTTTCCCATTTCACATGGTACACTTTTTCTCCGTTATCAAATTCTACTGTATTATTCTTCCATCCCCGATATTCAATTACTGTAGCCATATGTCCGTTATTCATGATTTTACTTTGGTAAAGCCTCTGTTCTTTTTTTGCTGCGCTAGTTGCATTTGGATGGGCTATACTCCCCTCTTTAAAACTTCCATAGCATTTGTTATAAGCAATGGCACCGTCTTCAAATTTCACATCAATATCCTGACATGATCTCATCGCAATGATGGTTCCAACCATTCCATTTGACATCACATTTTGCTCAAACAGATGAAGATTGCTTCTTTTCCTCTTTCGTATAAATTTTTTAATTTCTTCTATATCTTTTTGAAAATCAATTTTCTTTTCATCTTCGTTTAGTATATGGCATACAAATTGTTGTAAGGCTCGTTCCAGTGATTTTGAAAATGCTTTCGTCTCTTCAAGAATATAGCAATTTCCAGTAATATCAGAACATTTCGGTTCCCGGAAACGATATAATGTAATCCCTAAATTCATCAATAACATATTTTTTTCCAAATCATTTTCACTGGTTTTATGTACATATTCCCCGTCATATTCTACTGCTATTTTGTGTTCCGGATCATAAAAATCCAGTTCTTTTCCGTTCAATCCCAATTCAAAAGACTCTGTGGATTTTTGCGGAATTTTATGAAATCCAAGCGGCTCCAAATAAAATGCCAGCGTCAGCTCATTGATAGAGATTTGCGTCCCTTTTAATATTGGGTGTGCAACATTTCCGTTTTTAAAATCACGCCATGAAACATGACTAGCAATTTCTCCATCCTCAAATCGGATATCCATGTCATGACAATTTCTGTAAAGATTTACAACCGCTGTCATTCCATTGTTCATTCGTAATTTTGTTCCAACACGCCCGGATGTTCGCACTTTATGAAACATGTATTGGTAATTAAATTTTTCGTTCTCAAAATAGTGCCAATTAGTCAGTTTGCGCTGTAATCCATTTTCGAATTCAATCATAAAGTTTTCACAAGAATAATACTCGATTACTTTTGCTTTTTTCCCATCTCTTGAAGTTTTTTCCATTCCAATTCTTTCTGACTTTTTATTTTGACCCATTTGAAAAATCCTCACTTCCTACGCAAATCAATTATTTTTCTCAAAAAGTTACAACATCTGCCTCTGTTTACATTACTTCCACTCTAATCTTTTTCTGTCCGGCATTATACATTTTCACTATATGTTTATTATATCTCATAGTTGTTTCTACCGATAAAATAATGTATAGTAGTGGTTAATGTGTTTTACGCAAATGAAAATAAGAAAGAGGAATATACAAATGAAAAAAAGTAATCCAATCGCCTTGCTGCCAATCGGAGTATTTCTGGTTTTATATCTTGGTCTGGGAATTCTCTTTGAGTATGTCATGAATATCCCAATGGGATTTTATAACATTCCGATTATCATTGCCTTTTTGGCAGCAATTTTAGTTGCATGTTTACAGAACCGTAATGTATCATTTGATGAAAAATTAAGTCTGATGGCACAAGGACTTGCTGATAAAAATATTATTACAATGCTTTTAATCTTTTTAACAGCGGGTACTTTCGTTGGTGTTGTTGGAAGAAACAGCGCTGAGAGTGTTGCATATTTTATGCTTGGATTAATTCCGGCACGATATGCTGTAGCAGTTCTTTTTATTGTAGCCTGCTTCGTATCAACCGCAATGGGAACCTCCGTCGGAACGATCACATTGCTAACACCGATTGCAGTCGCGGTTTCAACTGCTTCTGGATTTGATATGCCACTCTGTATTGGTTCTGTCATGGGCGGAGCAATGTTCGGGGATAATCTTTCCTTTATTTCTGATACAACGATTGCAGCCTGCAACGGTCAGGGCTGTGCAATGAAGGACAAGTTCCGTGAAAACTTTGGAATTGCCTTTCCTGCAGCTTTAACCACCTTAGCGCTGATTCTTGTTTTATCTTTTAAAACGGAACTAAACGGAGCAGTTATCGAATCTTATCATTTGATCCAGATTATTCCATACATCCTCGTACTAATTGGCGGTATTGCCGGCATCAACGTGTTTATTGTTCTTTTGGTTGGTATCATTTCCGGAGCAGCCATTATGCTTGGTACCGGTCAGACAGCCGCAACAGATCTTCTTGCAAATATGGGATCCGGGGCAGCGGGAATGTTTGAAACATCCATGGTCGCAATCCTTGTGGCAGCAATGTGTGCTCTTATTCGTGAATATGGTGGATTTGAAGCATTATTATCTGTGATTCGCAGTATCTTTAAAGGAAAACGTGGCGGCCAGATCGGTATGGGACTTTTAGTCGGTGCAATGGATGTTGCAACTGCAAACAATACGGTCGCAATCGTTATGGCCAACCCGATTGCCAAAGAAATGTCTAAAGAGTACGATATTACGCCACGCAAAGCTGCCTCTCTTTTAGATACATTTTCTTGCATTTCACAAGGTGTAATTCCTTACGGCGCTCAAATGCTCGTTGCAATTTCTGCCGCTGCTGAATTAGGATATGAAGTATCAGCTTTTGACATTATCCCAAATCTCTTCTACCCTGGATTATTACTGATCAGTTCGCTAATTTTTATTTTCCTATTACCGCAGAAGACGCTTAAATAATATAATATCACATCTGCTGCATTAGTATCAGGAAAATGTACGCGCCGCTAAGCAAAACTCAGCGGCGCATTTTTCTGTTCTTTATCATTTATTCAAATGTACCTTTTACAAGAATTTCTTTTCCT
>CAUCYJ010000041.1:0-14449 GCA_958446945.1 uncultured Lachnospiraceae bacterium
AATTAATGATCATTACAATAGTCATATGCACATTTATTTCCATGTTTTTAAGTTCCTTAATGTTTATGATAAGCTTATATTTCAACCACATTTTGGCAGTCTCAATTACAGCAGCATTAACGATAATGCTATTTTTTGTGGTAAATATCCATCCTAAAATACGATATATTCTTGCGAAATTTATCCCTACTGTATGGGCAAAGGTAGTGCAGGTTAACTCTCCTGTGCTTGGATACTATTGGGTACCATCTATAAAGTATATGTTTGCATTTTTGTTAATAGGAAACATTATTTTAATAATTTTGATTCTTATAAAAGTAAAGAAGTGTGAGTTCAACTGGGAAAACGAGGATATATAGGAGGAATAACTGCTGTGAATGAAAAAAAGTATATCATAGAGGTATCACATGTCAATAAGAGTTTTAAGAACAATAAAGTCTTAAAGGATGTCACGCTCAGATGTGAAAGTGGCCGGATATATGGGCTGGTCGGACATAATGGCTCTGGGAAAACGGTTTTGTTTAAAACAATTTGTGGCTTTCTGGCCTGTGATGAAGGAACGGTTTCTGTAAATGGAAAAGTAATGGGGAAAGATAAGGACATGCTTACAGAGGCAGGGATCATTATCGAAGATCCTGGGTTCTTACGAAACTGGAGTGCTTACCATAACCTTGAATTTCTGTACACGATACGAAATAGACCAGATAAATCATATCTGCATTCAGTGTTAAACACAGTTGGACTTGATCCGAAATTGAAACGCCCGGTTGGAAAATTCTCGCTTGGTATGCGGCAGAGGCTGGCACTTGCCCAGGCTATTATGGAAGATCCACCAATCCTGATCTTGGATGAGCCAATGAATGGTCTTGATAAAAATGGTGTAGCAGAAATCCGGGAGCTTTTGCTGAAGATGAAGAATGAAAATAAGCTGATTATTCTGGCAAGTCATAATCGGGAGGATATAGAGATTCTATGTGATGAAGTATATGAGATGGAAGATGGAATACTTCGGAAAATAGTCAAAGAGTAAGAAAAAATATTTCGTATAGTTTATATTTCATTTTATCTATAGCACAACAAGTTAAATTATATTGACAGAAAAATTCTCACCACTCTGACTGCGGGAATGAAAGAAAAATGCTGTCTGAATCTCTCCCCTTGCTGCACTGCGCATACCCCACATAAGTTCTTTAGTTTCCAGAGCTTTGGGAGTGTGATTATTTTTATATTGAAAAAGAATTCCAATGGTTATATACTCCTGGTAGTATGAAAGGAGTAGAAAATGTTATATATTGCCATTTGTGATGACGATGAGGGTGTTTGTGCTGAATTGGAAAGAATGCTTTATGATTATGCGGAACAAAATAAAATTCAGATAGATATTGATATTTGGTACAGAGGAGAGAGCCTGTGCAGATTTCTGAGAGAGAAAGAGCAGATTCCGGATGTGTTGTTTCTGGATATAGAATTACTGACAACAAATGGAATTGAAGTGGGACGTTTTATAAGAGAAGAACAGGAAAACATGGAAACTGCAATTGTTTACATTTCAGCGAACAGCAGTTATGCGATGGATTTATTTCGTGTACAGCCTACAGATTTTCTGATCAAACCTTTAGACAAAATAAAAGTTGGGAATGTCATGAACAGGATTCAGAAAATTTCGGAAGTCAGAAAAGGTATTTTCGAGTACTTTGGCAGTGGATATTATTTCAAGGTATTATATAAAGATATTCTGTATTTCAGCAGTCAGAATAAAAAAGTGCATCTGGTTTTAAAAGACGGACAGAAAGAATTTAATGGCAAACTGAAAGAAATAGCAAAGAAAATTCCGGGAAATTTCATTCAGATTCATCAGTCGTATCTGATCAATTTTGATTATATCGAAGAATGTTCTTATGAATCTGTGAAAATGAAAAACGGAGATACAATTCCAATCAGCCAGCCATATCGGAAATCAGTGAGAAAGCAACTGGCAGAGCGTGTGTGGAGGGACAGAGAGTAAATGTTTGTGTTGATAACTACATTAAGCACGAATCTTTTGCGTACATATATAATCTATCGCTTTATGAGGTTGTTCTTTTGGACAGATATTGAGGAAAAGAAAAAAGAAAGAGCCTGTTATGTATTGTTTTTTGTTTTGACAGCAGTGGTACATCTGATATTTTGTTCGCCAGGTATGAGTGTGATAACAAATATAGTGCTGATTTTTTTGATTACAGTGTGTTATGAAGGAGCATTGAAAAAGAAAATATTTGTGACACTATTTGTATATGGAACTAATATGGGATGTGATTTAGTAGCTGTTCATTTACTGACAGATTATTCAATAACAGGGAAAGTCGGTGAATGTGCTGCGTATATAACTGTACCATTATTGCTGATTTGCGATGTTATTTCAGAAAAAATCTTGATTAAGAATAAAGGAGAAGATAAAACTCCGCATGGGATGATACTGGCGGTTATTTCAGCACTTTGTCTGGCAGAATTGCTTATTGTTGAACAGGAACTAAAAAATCGTATCCTGCTGGTGTTATTTGGATGTTGTGTTTTGGCAGTTGTATTATTGATTTTCTATTTATATGATGTTCTGATAAGTGCGTATAAGAAACTGGAAGAACAATCTCTTATGGAAAAACAAATGCTCATTTATTCTCACCAGTTGGATGTGTTGATGCAATCGGAAGAGAAAGTAAAAGCTCTACGCCATGATATGAAAAATCATCTGGGAGAACTTGCACTTATGGCTGCAAATCAGAATAATGAAGAAATTCGGAAATATATACAGGACATGGGGGAGTATATGCAGAATCAGTCTGAACTGGTCAGTTGTGGGAATAAGAATCTTGACAGTCTGCTGAATTATCTTCTGGGACAGGCAAAAAAGAAACTGAATCATGTAGAGTATGAGGTACGGGTACCATCTGATTTGTGTATATCAGCATTTGATCTGAATGTGATTTTGGGAAACCTGACAGAGAATGCAATAGAAGCAGCAGAGCAGACAGAAGATAAATGGATGTCAGTGAATATATACTATGAAAAAGGTATGTTTTCCATGGAAATTAAAAACAGTTTTCAACATGAATTGGATGTAGAACAAAATAAATTATTGTCAACGAAGGAAGAAAAAGGACATGGCATTGGTCTTGCAAATGTCAGGAAGATGGTAGAGAAATATCAGGGATTTATGGATGTTTCGAATACAAATCAGATTTTTACGGTAAGGGTAATGTTATACTTATAAATTATATAGAATCTATGAAAGATAGTGTAGTGGTAGGACTGCGCTGTCTTTTATTTTGCAGAAAATTAGTCAAGAGGGAAAATATTGTGACAGAAAACATCATAAAAAACCACAATATGTTCTCGAAAAACGAATTTCGCCAATTTATATATGAATTTCGCCATTTTAGAAAATTTTGCAATAAATATGATATTATTCAAATACAAATGATGCAAAAAAAGATATAGAGTTATTGTAGCTTATATGATGAAGTGACTGGTATATTTTTGCTTAATTATAAAAAAAATTATGGAGAAATATATTATGAAAAAAGTAAATAAATTTAAATTACTGGCAGCAGGGCTATTGATAGGAGTTGCTTTTTGGCTGTTAGGATCCGATTTCTTTACATTCATGATATGGTGGGAAATTTTATGGATTCTTGGATTGGTATTTATGCCGATAACGGCTCAGATATTCAAAGGTTTTGATGATAATGGATGGATGAATTCAAAGGTTATAGCAATAGTGATATGCGGATATGGAGTATGGATTTTGACTTCTATAAAAGTGGTTCACTTTACCACATTGAGTTCTGTCGTAATTACTACCTTATGTGGGGGGAGCAGTATTGCTTATGGAATATATGGAAAACAAAGAAAGGTTTTTCCGTGGAAACATATGGAACTTGTTTATTGGGAAGAAGTGATTTTCTTTGTTGTATTTCTTTTGTGGACATATATGGCAGGATTTCATCCGGCAGCTCATGGAACTGAAAAATATATGGATTTTGGTTTTATGAAGTCTATGATGCGTAGCACAACACTTCCGTCAGAAGATATGTGGTATGCTGGCAAAGCTTTTAACTACTATTATGGTGGTCAATATTTTGCGGTGTTTCTTACGAAACTTACAGGAACAAAGGTAGAGATTACATACAATCTTATGCGTACCATGATAGCTGCATTTGCGTTTGTATTGCCATTTAGTCTTGTGCGTCAGATGCTTAAGGATAAATTAGGTAAAAGGGGAAGAGCATGGATAACAGATTTTGGAGGTATTTTAGCAGGTTTATCTGTATCCATGAGTGGAAACCTTCATTATATTATATATGGAAAAATTTTTACATTACTGGGGATAAGAGAAGATTACTGGTTTCCAAGCACAACACGATTTATAGGATTTGATCCACCTGTGACAGGGGACGAGACAATTCATGAATTTCCTTCATATTCTTTTGTTCTTGGGGATTTACATGCGCATGTGATTAATGTGTTTTTTGTTTTGGCAGTATTGGGGATTTTATATGCATGGATAAAAAGAAATTCCGGTAAAAGCTGGAAACAGAAAGAGATATTTCTGCTGGGACTGTTCCTTGGAATTTTCCTGTTTTCAAATACATGGGATTTTATGATTTATTATGTTGTAATATGTGGAACACTGTTTTTTGGAAATTTGAAGAGATATCTTAATTCTACAGATATGAAACCTTCAGATATGAGAACCGGTATAAAATGGAGCGTTGTGCAATGGATAGAACTTCTGCTGACTGCGGTGTTGATTTCGTTACCATTCCATTTACAGTTTAAAAGTGTTATGGTACAGGGAATCGGAATAGTGAAAATTCATACGGCGTTTTATCAGTTTTGTGTATTATGGGCTTTTCCATTGCTTATATGTGGATTATTTGTCGTATCTACGCTGATAAAAAATAGGAATTTTACAAATAAAAAAAACAGGAATTTATTTTACAAAATTAATGTTTCTGATTTATACGGAGTTGTACTTTCTCTTTGTGCAATGGGACTAATATTGATTCCGGAAATCATTTATGTAAGAGATATCTATGAAAAAACAGCACCAAGAGCAAATACTATGTTTAAGTTGACTTATCAGGCATATATACTTTTTGCGCTTATGATGTCGTATATTCTGGTATTTTTTGTGGCAGACAGAATAAAAATTTTGCAAGAAACTAAATTGGATAATAGATATGAGAAAAAGGTAAGATTATCAAAAGTGCAAATAACCGTTGGGGGAATGGCAATAATACTTCTTATATCTACCTGTGGATATTTCGTAAATGCTACAACAAATTGGTTTACAGGTTTTCCTCTGAAAAATAAATACCAAACTCTCAATGCAACTGCTTATCTAGAAAATGCCATTCCTGAAGATGCGGCAGCAATACGATGGCTGAATAAAAATATTACAGGTCAGCCAACCGTTCTTGAAGCTTGCGGCGACAGTTATAAAGACTATGACAACCGGGTTTCTGCTATGACAGGATTGCCGACGGTATTAGGATGGTATGTTCATGAATGGTTATGGCGAAATAATCTTGATGAAGAAAACAAAAGAAGAACAGACGTGGAAACTATTTATACTTCAACAGATAAAAAAGAAGTACAGGAACTGCTTGATAAATATGAGGTGAATTATATTTTTATTGGAAGCTGTGAATATCAAAAATATGAAGGGGTTAATGTAGCACTTTTAAGTTCATTGGGAGAAATAGTTTTTAAAGAGGAAAATACAATGATTGTGAAGCTGTAATAAAACAGATTTCAAAAAGAAAACAGTCACATATTTGAGTGAATATCTTAATTCATCAGATGTAAGTGACTGTTTCTTTTTATTGCTATTTTTGAGGTAACTGTTTTGGGCTGATGATTACAGCATACTTATACTGTCGCTATTATAACGGCTATATTTAGCTTCCTCATATCTGATCATGCAGATAAAAGCGGGTTCAATATCTTTTACTGTTTGTGCAACATTACAGAAATATTGGAGAGGAATTGTGGCAAAAAACCTTATAAAAAACACACTATGTTTTGAAAAAACGAATTTCGCCAATTTATATATGAATTTCGCTGTTTCATAAAATTTTGCGACGAATGTGTTATCATTTAAATATAAGTAAGAAGAACTGAAATGTATCTGAAGAAAGGAGAAGTATCAAATGAAACATAGCAGAAGCAAAAACGCAGTGTTATTGATGATTATCTTTATTTGTAGTATTTGTTTGAATAATGTGTGGGCTCGTGAAACAGGGACGATGGATCAACTGGAAAAAGAGAATCCGGATGATGTAGATAAAATGAATAAAGTATTATATTATTATAATACTTTATTTTTTGAAAACTATACGGAAGAAGAATTGAAACAGCAGGAGAAATTTCAGAAAAGTATTCATTTATTGAATGAATTATATTTTGAATATGGATCTTTAGAAAATATTCCGATTTTGCCTTTTGACCCGGAAAATATCAGGGAGGGTGATTCATTATTTACGGAAGTTGTTGCTGTGATAAATACAGAAAATAATGAGACATATTTTGTAACAGAAAATGATGATATGAAGTTGTTAAAAAAATGTTTGGAAAAATTACAATATTACAATGGAAACTCTGTTACAAAATCAAATGAAGAACTAACGGAAGCAATAAAGAACTTTCAGAAAGAAGAAGGATTAACAATTGATGGAATAGCTGGAAACGAGGTATGGAGGAAAATAGATATTTTGATGCTGAACAAAATGATTGAAGATGATTGAAAAAGATAATCCTATTATGTTTGGAGGTGATTCCGATGTTCCTGCATAAAAAATAGTTATATGATTAATTGTTAAGTCATAACTTAAGTTAGAGACCTCTGTTTTAAGAATTTATTAGCATGGAAAAGTTCAGTTCCTTACTTGTGGTTATTCAATGGGTGGTTACGGCGACCGGTGACAACGCAGGAATAAAAAACGGACGCGAGAATGTTCAAGAAATTAACTTGTTGGTACACCAGTAGTTGATGGGACTCTCTTACCAACATCAACACATTAATCAAATGCAAAAAAATATTTATAAAAGGTTACAGGCAGTTTTTGAAATGGAAGGTCGGAGATTAAAATATTTGAGGTATGAATGGAGGAAATGTATATGAAAATAGAGAAGAAAATGACTTTTGCTCTGCTTTTTTCTTTTTTGTTACAGCTAATTATAATCAGCTCAGTAAATGCGGCAGATTTTTCTGATGGACAAGATATTTTTGGTGATACTAATGTAGAGATATCTACTGATAATGAAGAAACAGTTGAAGAACGGACATCTGTAGACGTGGCACGCATAGAAGACACTTTGTATAATGTAAATAAACTGGCTTTGAAGTATGGTTCATTTGCATCTATTCCTTCCGGCATATTAAGCGATGAAGATATTATGTTGACGGCTAATACATGGGGATTGTTCCATACTAAGAATGGCAAGTATATTTATGTGTATGATTATTGTACAGTCCCTGGGGCTAGTTCTTATTATGTACGTTTATTACAAACTTGTTTAAGTGCCATTGCATATGATGTGGGAGGAATAGATGGAATATATGGACCAAATACGGAATATGCAATTGTACAGTTCCAGAAAGATCAGAAACTTACAGCGGATGGTATTGCTGGAGAAAATACATGGAGAAGGTTAAGTAATTATTTTGCGGATTATGGAATACGTATTAATTTTTAACGGAATTAAGTAAGTGTGTTACTTCTTATGTTATAGGTTTGCCCACTTCTTCGGAGAAGCGTTTCTATGGGGAGGATAGAAAGCCCTACAGCGTAAGTGTGGCTTCCATGGATACAATGGGTATGAGTATGTTCTCCCCATGAGTAGAATCTGCTAAAGAGAATAAAAACCTAAAATTTCGCGTACTGAAGGAGAATATCAAGAAAAATTTGGAACAACTGATGAAAGTGGAAATTTTGTTCCGGCAAAACCAGGTTCTTTTGGAGAATTGATAAGTTAAAAGAAAACAGTCACATAACTGAAAGAATATATTGATATTCATTGGATACATGTGACTGTTTCTTTTTATTTTTTATGAGGTGACATCTCGTTCAATGCTAACTGCTGTCTGGTAATTCCTGCAATTGAGGCAGGTAAATCTGATTGATTTGGTTAAATTACAGAGCACTTACTCCGTCATCATCATAACGGTCATATTCAGCTCCCTCATATCCGATCATTCGGAGCGTAGCAGGATCGATATCCTTTACTGTCTGTGCAACATCAGCAACCGGGATTGCTTTTCCCTTGCGGATGAACAGCGGAACCTCATTCAGGGCAACTTCTACATAGTGGTGGCCTTTTTCAAGGATTTCCTGAGAGATGGTTCCATCCGGCAGGAATTTGACGAACATCATTTCCTCTGGCAGATATACATAGCGGCCTTTTGCGTTCTGGGTATAAACAGGTGCGATCATAATTTCGTTTCCAAGAAGTAACTGATCTTCTACCTGAGTAGCAAAAGTATCGTCTGTATAGTCGAATGCCAATGGGCGGAACATCATATCATCGTTTAATGCAGCTTTCATGTATTCACTGTACAGATATGGAACAAGACGATATCTGACACCAATCACATGGCGGAAGTCTTCGATATTTTCAAACTGGTAAGCTTCCTGTTCTCTGGTTCCCAGAGCGGAGTGGTTTCTCATAAGAGGTGTGAATACACCCAGTGCCAGCCAGCGCAGTACCAGGTCACGTGTGGTATCTGCACCGAATCCGCCCAGATCTGCTCCTGTGTAAAGGAAACCGCACATATTCAGGGATGGAAGCATCTTTAAGTTCAGAAGGATGTGTGACCACCAGGATTTATTGTCTCCCATCCAGATTCCGCCGTATCTGTGCATTCCCACATAGGAGGAACGGGAGAACATCAGGAAACGTTTGCCAGGTGCGATTTTTTCAAATGCTTCACCTGCTGCACGGGTCATGTTATAGCCAAACAGGTTATGTACCTTGTCGTGGCGGATCTTCTGACCGTTTACATTGTGATAGAAGCGTTTGTAATCTTCCGGATTATTTGCAAGTCCTTTTACCTTTGCGCCGAGAACGAATCCAGATGTTTCTTCCTTGTCCATGAAGTTGTCTTTGATGTATTCTTTTAATTCAGCAACGCCTTCCGGTGTGCAGAACATTGCAGGCTCGTTCATGTCATTCCAGAAACCGTCGATTCCTTTGGAAATGAGACGTTCATATTTCTGTCCGAACCATGCTCTGGCATCTGCGTTCAGGACATCCGGGAAATGAGTCCAGCCCGGCCATACAGCGGAAACGAAATCACTGCCGTCTTCACGTTTGCAGAAGTAGTTCTTCTCAACGCCTTCTTCATAAACATCATAGCCAGCCTCTACCTTGACACCTGCATCGATGATCGGGACAAGGTGGATGCCTTTTTCTTTCATTTCATTGACATAGGCCTCAAAGTCAGGGAAGTTTTCCTGATTGACTGTGAAATCTTTGTAGTCTTCCATGTAATCGATATCCATGTATACCATATCGATTGGAATATTGTTTTCACGATATCCGTCAGCAGCTTTTCTGAAGTCATCAGCAGTTGTATATCCCCAGCGGCTCTGACCGAAACCAAATGCGAATTTAGGCGGGATATAGCTTCTTCCGATGATTTTACGGAACTGTTTTACGATATCGTAAGGGGTTTCACCCTCGATCACATACAGATAAAGATTTGCATCCTCACAGGTGATCTTTAACTGGGAAGAGAGTGTGTAACCGATATCAAACTTCAGTTTTCCGGGATAATCAACGAAGAGACCGAAAGTCTGTTTTCCGGAGATTACGAGGAAGTTGTGTGCTCCGTAGAGGGAGATTTTATCTTCTGTATGGTTTGGCTGGTCGGAACAGTTGCTTTCATAAACGTATCCACGTTTGTTGATTCCGCGGCTTGATTCGCCCAGACCATAGACAACATCGTTGTCATCCATGTCATAAGTAAAAGAGAAGCCGTTCTCTGTGGAGATAGTTCCGTATGCAGGAGTTCCCTCAGAAGCCGGGATAGAAGTTACGATGGCATCGGTTTCAAATGGGGTCCCGTAAGTATATTTCTGAATCATTTTGTCATGTCCTCCTTAGGTTGAAAATGGTCAAGCGGATAAAATCATCCGCTTTGCTACGCGGCGCTACACCGAATAACTGAAACGCTTAAGTACTGTTAGAAAATACACAGGTGTTTTCCTTGATTTCATATTTACAATAATAGAGGTTTGGGTGAGGAAATGCTACTGAAATTATGACAAATTTATACGTTATTTTGACTTTTGCTCAAACTGTGAAGCAGTGATATGGGTATGGCAAGCAGTGGAGCGGCTGATCGTATCTGTTTGCGCTGTTAACTTATTGTGCTTTAATGCTTTATCTTAATAGAATTTTTCTGTACATACGGTGAAAAAAGTGCTAAACTGTTATTATTACACGAAAGAAAGGTTTATTTAACATGCTTCAGACAATTGAATCCATCAATAACGTCGTAAATAATTTTATCTGGGGTGTCCCGGCTATGATCTGTATTATCGGCGTAGGGCTTTACCTGAGCCTGCGGACTGGTTTTGTCCAGATCCGGAAATTCCCGTATGCGCTTAAAACCACACTGGGAAGAATTTTTAAGAAAAAAGAGGCCTCTGACGGTTCCATGACACCTTTCCAGGCAGTCTGTACTGCGTTGGCAGGTACAGTAGGTACTGGAAATATCGCCGGTGTTGCCGGAGCTATCGCCATCGGCGGACCGGGAGCTGTATTCTGGATGTGGGTTTCCGCGCTCCTTGGAATGTGCACGAAATTTACAGAGGTTACCTTAGCAGTACATTTCCGTGAGAGAAACAGACATGGGGATTATGTAGGCGGACCTATGTATTATATTAAGAATGGTCTGGGAAAGAATTGGAGATTTCTTGCAGTTCTTTATTCTGCATTCGGTGTACTGACTGTATTTGGAACAGGTAATGCTACTCAGGTAAATACCATTACAACAGCAATTGATACAGCTCTTATTAACTTCAATGTGATTTCAGAGTCTTCCACAGGCAGACTGAATCTGATCCTTGGAATTGTGATCACGCTGCTGGTTGGTATGGTACTGCTGGGTGGTATCAAGCGAATCGGAAGTGTTTCCGAGAAGCTGGTGCCCTTTATGGCATTGTTTTATATTGTACTTGCATTAGGTGTTGTAATCTTAAATATCGGAAGAGTTCCGGCAGTTTTCCATGATATTGTTTATGGAGCCTTTAATCCGTCAGCAGTGACAGGCGGTGTGATCGGAAGCTTTTTCCTCAGTATGAAAAAGGGTGTTTCCAGAGGTATTTTCTCCAATGAAGCCGGACTTGGTACAGGGTCTATCGCTCATGCCTGTGCAGATACAAGCAAGCCTGTAAAACAGGGTATGTTTGGTATCTTTGAGGTATTTGCAGATACAATCGTGATCTGTACTCTGACAGCACTTGTGATCCTTGTAAGCGGCGTGCCGGTAAATTACGGTGCAGCGGCAGGTGCAGAACTTACAATTTCCGGATTTACTGCTACATACGGAGGCTGGGTTTCTATCTTTACGGCAGTTGCCATGTGCTGCTTTGCATTTTCAACGATTATCGGATGGGGACTTTACGGAGCACGCTGCATTGAATTCTTATTCTCTGCAAAAGTTATCCGCCCATTTATGATTGCCTATTCATTAGTGGCAATCCTTGGTGCAACTGTAAATCTGGGACTTCTCTGGAGCATTGCTGAGACATTCAACGGTCTCATGGCAATCCCCAACTTAATTGGTGTATTCCTGCTTTCAGGAACCGCCATTACACTTACAAAAGAGTATTTTGCACAGAAGAAATAACAATAATAGCCCGGAGAGTTATTTTCCGGGCTATTGTTTTATCAAAAGGTAAAAAGGAGAATAATACAATGATTCCAATCGCACATATAGAAAATGATTTTCCAACCAAATTCGGTATCCCCAGGCAGAGTGGCCGTGTAGGGGCGCTCAAAGCGAGAATTGTATTCGAGCCGGAATATCGAAATGTGGATGCCTGCCGTGGTCTGGAGGAGTTTAGTCATATCTGGCTGATCTGGGAGTTTTCGGAGGCAAAGAGGACAAAGTGGTCACCGACTGTCCGCCCGCCCAGACTTGGGGGAAATGTGAGAAAAGGAGTTTTTGCCACAAGATCGCCCTTTCGTCCTAATTCCATAGGATTATCCTGTGTGAAGCTTGAGAAAGTAGCTCTGGATGAGTCGGACAGCCCTGTACTTTATGTAGAAGGTGCAGATCTGATGAATGGAACACCGATTTTTGATATTAAACCATATATTCCTTATGCGGATTGCCATCCGGAAGCAACAGGAAGTTTTACCGAATATTCCAAAGATCATCATCTGAACGTAGAATTTCCCCAGGAGCTCCTGGAAAGAATACCCGGAGAAAGCAGAGAGGCTCTGATCGCAGTTCTTGCAGATGATCCCCGTCCTGCTTATCAGAATGATCCGGAACGGTCTTACGGAATGCCTTTTGGAGAGAAGGATATTCATTTTCGGGTGGATGGAGATATCCTTCGTGTTTATAATGTGACAGAATTTGTAAAAAAACAGCAGGAATCTTCGGCAGATTGTGGAAAATAACCATTTTCGGATATTTCTGTAAGAAAGGCTTGCAAAATTGGCGTTTATTCAATACAATATTAAACAGACTTTATGTTGGTAGAGTGACAAAGACTGATGGGAGATCGGTCTGAAAATATTTAGTGACATATGAGGAGCAGGAAAAATGAAGAAAATTGTTAAATTCGGAGGAAGTTCTCTGGCAAATGCAGAACAGTTTCAGAAAGTAGGGGAGATCATCAGAAGTGATGAGAGCAGACGTTATGTGGTTCCGTCCGCTCCCGGAAAGAGATTTGACGGAGATACAAAGGTTACAGATTTACTTTATAAATGTTATAATACTGCAGTTGAAGGGGAAGATTTCATCCCGATTCTGCAGGAGATCAAGGGAAGATATTATGAGATTATCCGCGGACTGAACCTTGATCTTTCTCTGGAAGATGAATTTGCTCAGATCGAAGCTGATTTCAAGGCACAGGCAGGCACAGACTATGCAGCATCCAGAGGAGAATTTCTCAATGGTAAGGTGATGGCAGCATATCTGGGTTATGAATTTGTTGATGCAGCAGATGTGATCCGTTTTGATAAGAACGGAAATCTGGATGCCGAGAAGACAGACAGACTTCTGTCCAAAAAGCTGGCAAAATGTGAACATGCCGTTATCCCTGGATTTTATGGCGCTGGTGAAGATGGAAAAGTTAAAACTTTCTCCAGAGGAGGTTCTGATGTAACCGGTTCTCTTGTGGCAAAGGCTATCAAGGCAGACCTTTATGAAAACTGGACAGATGTTTCCGGCTTCCTGGTAACAGACCCACGTATTGTTAAAAATCCGGAAGTGATCGAGAGCATTACCTACAGAGAACTCAGAGAGCTTTCTTATATGGGTGCAACTGTTCTTCATGAAGATGCGATCTTCCCGGTTCGTAAAGAGGGAATTCCGATCAACATCAAAAACACAAACAGACCGGAAGACAAGGGTACTTTTATTGTTGAGAGTACATGCAAGAAACCGAAATTTACAATCACAGGTATTGCAGGTAAGAAGGGATTCTGTTCTATCAATATTGAGAAATCCATGATGAACAGTGAGGTTGGTTTCGGACGTAAGGTACTTCAGGTATTCGAAGATCAGGGAATCAGCTTTGAGCATGTTCCATCAGGAATCGATACAATGACTGTATATGTACATCAGGATGAATTCGAAGAGAAAGAGCAGCAGGTAATCGCAGGAATCCATCGCGCAGTACAGCCGGATTTCGTAGAAATGGAATCTGATCTTGCGCTGATCGCTGTTGTAGGACGTGGTATGAAATCCACCAGAGGTACAGCAGGAAGAATCTTCTCAGCACTTGCTCATGCAAATGTAAATGTGAAGATGATCGATCAGGGCTCCAGTGAGCTGAATATCATTATCGGTGTAGAGAACAGAGATTTTGAGACTGCAGTAAAGGCTATTTATGATATCTTTGTAATTACTCAGATCTAATTGAGAATTGCAGGAGCTCCTTCACAGCGGAGCAATTTGTGGATATGATGTTTACCAATTATAGGATAAACAAAATAATGGACCGTCAGAAATCAGTATAGAGATTTCTGACGGCTTTTTGAATAATTGCGCGTCGCATTCTCGTTACTCTAGTGACTTTAGTTATGAGTTAGACGCGCAAATTTTTTACTCAAAAGAAAACATATGTTTATTTTTAGCACTATATGTGCTAAAATATAGCCATGGGTAGTAGAAAAAACAACAGAATCTGAGAAAAGAGTTATCAGGGAAAAATAAAAATGCAGATAA
>CAUCYJ010000042.1:0-14337 GCA_958446945.1 uncultured Lachnospiraceae bacterium
CCCTGTGCTGGTAGACACGATGCCAGATTCTATTGACATGGATCCGGAGAAAGTACGGGAAGCTATCACAGAGAAGACGAAGGCAATTCTTACGATTGATCTTGCAGGGATTATTTATCCGTATTATGACAGACTGTTTGAAATTGTAGAAGAGAAGAAAGGATTGTTTCAGCCGTCATCCGAAAGACAGGAGAAGCTGGGAAGGATCTTGATTCTTGCAGATGCAGCACATGCTTTCGGCGCAGAGCGTGAAGGGAAAAAGTGTGGACAGATTGCAGATATTACCTGTTTTTCATTTCATGCAGTGAAAAACCTTACAACTGCGGAGGGAGGCGCTGTGACATGGAAGTCTTTGACGCCTGAAGAGGATGAAGCGTTATACAAAGAGTATATGTTGCTGACACTGCATGGGCAATCAAAAGATGCTTTGGCGAAGATGAAAGCAGGGGGATGGGAATACGATATTGTTGCACCGTACTATAAAGCGAATATGACAGATATTACGGCGTCTATCGGACTTGCGCAGATGAAGCGTTATGCGAAAATATTACAGAGAAGAAGGCAGTTGATCGAGAGATACGATGAGGCTTTTCGTCCATATCAAGTGCAGGTGCTTAACCATTATGGAGAAGGAAGCCAGTCAAATGGACATCTGTATCTTGTGCGGCTGAATGGCAAACAGAGGGAAGAATGTAATCAGATTATCCAGGAACTGGCAAAAGCAGAAATTGCGGCAAACGTACATTACAAACCACTTCCGCTTTTGACCGCATACAAAAATATGGGATTTGCCATCGAGGATTTTCCAAATGCTTACAGAATGTACGAAAATGAAATTTCACTTCCGCTGCATTCTTGTCTGACAGATGAACAGCAGCAACATGTAATAGATACTTTTCAGAGGTTATTGAGGGAACACGGATTATGCTAAAGAGTTGGTCGGAATTACCAGAAAAGATGAGAAATGATGAGGTAAAGAAATATTATAAAATTTTGAGCAAGAAAAAGTCTGCCCTGCGCATCAAGCGCATAGCAGATGTGTTTCTTGCTTTTATTTTTATGATTTTATTGTCCCCAGTCATGATTTTTATTGCATGTTGGATCAAAATAGACAGCAAAGGACCGGTATTCTACCGTCAGGAAAGAATCACTAGTTATGGCAAACCATATCGTATTTTTAAGTTTCGTACAATGGTGACAGGAGCCGATAAAAAAGGACCTCTTGTCACGGAAAAGAGTGACAGCAGAATCACAAAGGTCGGACAGAAACTGCGCAAACTGCGCTTGGATGAGCTTCCACAGTTGTTTAACATTTTGACAGGGGATATGACTTTTGTAGGGACAAGACCGGAAGTGAAAAAATATGTGGACTGCTATACGGATGAGATGCAGGCGACGCTTCTTCTTCCGGCAGGAATCACATCGAATACGAGTATTGAATATAAAGATGAAGATGAAATCATTGATGCCTATCGGGCAAAAGGAATCACAGATGTAGATGAGATTTATCTCAACTATATTCTTCCGGAAAAGATGAAATACAATTTGAAGTACATAGAGACATTTGGATTTTTCAGTGATATGAAGATTATGCTGCGGACAGCAATGGCAGTAATAAAATAAAGTTTATTGGAGCAGAAATATGAAGAAAATTGCAGTGATTACAATGGGAGTGAAGCTGAACAATGAGAAGGGATACACGAGGTTTAAGTTTTTATCAGAGTTCCTTGTGGATGCCGGATATGAGGTCGATCTGATTACGACAACGTTTCAGCATTGGGAAAAGGCACAGAGAAATATTTCCGAAATACAGAAAACAAAATATAAATTTCATTTAAAATTTATCTATGAACCGGGATACAAGAAAAACATTGATCTTAAAAGGGTGTATAGTCACAGAGTTGCGGCAAAGAATCTGACAGCACTTTTAGAGAAGGAAGGAGACTACGACCTGATCTACTGTGAGATTCCTCCAAACGATGTGGCGCTTGCTGCAGCATCTTATGCAAAGAAAAAAGGAATTCCATTTGTGCCGGATGTCAATGATCTTTGGCCGGAAGCGATGCGTATGGTATTGGATATTCCGGTTGTGAGCAGCATGATCTTTCATCCGTTGCAGAGAGATGCGGAGAAAGTATATTCGCTTGTATCGGGAATCGTGGGAACTTCTGATGAATACCGGGATCGCCCGTTAAAAAACCAGAAGTTGGATGTTCCAAAAGTGACCGTTTATGTCGGCAATGAAATCAAAGAGTTTGATGCAGGTGTGGAAAAATACAGTCCGGAGATCGAAAAAGAAGAGGACGAATTCTGGGTGACTTATGCGGGAACGATCGGAACAAGTTATGATATCCGGACACTTGTTCTGACCGGAGAAGAATTGATCCGAAGAAGAAGGCTGAATATCAAGATCAAAATTCTAGGCGGAGGCCCGCTGAAAGAAGAATTGGAGCAGCTGGCTAAAGAGCATCACTGCAAAAATGTAGAGTTTGTCGGCTATATGCCATACGAAAAGATGGCGGCATATCTTGCAAAGTCAGACATTGTTGTCAATTCGTTTGTAAAGAAAGCACCGCAGAGTATCGTCACAAAAATCGGTGATTACCTTGCTTCCGGACATCCGATGATCAATACTTGCATGAGTCCGGAGTTCCGAAAGAAAGTAGAGACAGATGGATTTGGAGTCAATATTATGCCGGAAGATGAAGAAGTTCTGGCAGATGCGATCGAGAAGCTCTACGAGAATGAAGATGTGCGGGAAGAAATGGGAAAACAAGCGAGAAAGATTGCCGAAGAGCAGTTTGACAGACCAGAGTCTTATAAGAAGATTGTAGAGTTGATTAGGGAGTTGACAGAGAAGTAAGTATGAAACCATTTTTTAGTATTGTAATGCCGGCATATAAAGCCGAGAAATATATTGCAGACACGTTAGCATCCATTGGAAAGCAGACTTTTTCAGATTGGGAATGTATTGTGGTAGAAGATGGTTCTCCGGACCGTACAAAAGAGATTGTAAGAGAAGCCGCAACAAAAGATTCCAGAATCCGCTTAATTGAACAGCCAAAGAATTGTGGGGTCAGCGAGGCGAGAAACCGAGGGATCCAAGAGGCCGATGGAGAATATCTGTGGTTTGCAGATGCAGATGATACGGTCGATGAAGACCTGCTTGAGAAAGTATATCAATCGCTGCAGAAGAACCGGGCAAAGCTTGTACTGTTTGGAATTGTTGTGGAATATTATGACCGGCAGGGGAATTTTTCTTACAATGAAATCAGGGTTCCTGAAGAAATGTATCTAACAGATCCAGAACAGATTCACCAGCAGTTGATTTATATGGAGAGAGAGACACTGTATGGATATCCGTGGAATAAGGTATATGATCTTCAATACCTGAAGAAGCTGGGGGTTACTTTTGACGACTATAAAGATGCAAAGTTTATAGAGGATATCTGTTTTAATATTGAATTTTGTATGGAGATAGACAGTATGAACTTGTTGGATTTTGCCCCTTATCACTATGCAAAGAGAGTGAACGGCAGCCTGACAAATGAATTTGTTCCAGATTACTATCATTTTTTGCGGAAGCGGATTCAGAAGTTGTATGAGCAATGCACTTACTGGAAAGCAGATACAGAAGAAAACAGACAGATTCTTGGGAGCCTGTATGGAAGGTATATTTTATCTGCCATGGAGAGAAACTGCGATCCACGTTCAGGGATGTCGCATCGGGATCGAAAAGACTGGTGTAGGAAGTTATTTGTAGATCCATTATTTTTGGACTTAGTGATGGATGCCAAGGCATCTGACAGCAGAATGTTAAAAATTGCGTTACGGATCCTGAGGACAAAAAGTAGATTTCTCTGTCTGAGTTTTGCAAGAGCAATTCATATTGCCAGAAATCAATTTCCGATTTTTTATTCCAAAGTGAAGGCAGGGCGTTAAGATGAGTGAAAAGCAAAGAGTATTGGTATATGGAATGTCAGATAATCCAGGAGGAATTGAGACTTATCTGCGGAATCTGACAAAAGAGCTTGCGCCGGAAATCGTCCTGGATTTTGTCACAGATTTTCCGGGAGTTGCATATGAAGAGGAGTTGAAAAGTTATGGCTCTAGGATTTATTATATTGGAGCCAAAAGTCAGGGATTGTTAAAACAGTGGAAGAAATTTAGAAAGTTGCTAAGGGAACATCCAGAGTATCAGACGGTATATGGAAATATTTTGAATGCAGGTGCTGTCTTTACTTTGATCATTCCATGGATCCACAGAAGAAAGATTGTGATTCACAGTCATAATGGGGCAGCAGATAATGAAAGACTTCATAAAATTTGCAGACCGTTTCTCAATGGTATTGCAAAACAATTTGTCGCCTGCTCAAAGCTTGCGGGAAGTTTTATGTTTGGACAAAGAATTATGGAGCACAAAGATGTATTGATCATGCCAAATGCGATTGAAGCAGAAACATATGCATATGATCCAATCGTTCGGGAAGAAGTCAGGCAAGAATTGGGGATCAAAGAGAACTTTGTAATCTGCCATGTGGGGAGAATTGCACATCAAAAAAATCCGAAAGGTGTGATCGATATTTTCAGTAGCTGTCTGGAGGAAGAAAAAGACTGTGTACTTTTATATGTCGGAACAGGAGAACTGGAACAAGAAATAAAAAATTATGCAGCACAAAAAAGGGTTGCCGACAAAGTAAAATTTCTGGGAGTCAGAAAAGATGTTCGAAGACTGATGCAGGCGGCAGATTGCTTTTTGTTGCCGTCCTTTTATGAAGGTCTGCCGATTGTTGCAGTCGAAGCTCAGGCAGCAGGTCTTCCGTGTTTTCTCTCAGATCAGATCAGTGAGGAGACAAAGCTTTCAGATCTTGTGGAATTTTTGAAACTTGGCGATACTAGATTGTGGAGAAATGCAATATTGGAAAGCCGGGGAAAAGAAAGAAAATCTCGTCTGCAGGAGATCATCTGTGCGGGATATGACTTGAATCATCAGGAGAAAAAAATAGAGCAATTAAAAAAGAAATTTTAAGATATGGGGAGTATCAGTGTGAAAAAATATTGTATTGTAGAAAAGGGATTAAACGAACAGCATGCAGGTTCTAAAGCAAGAAATGACGTGGCAGATACACTGATCAAAGAAGGATGGAATCCTCTGCGTGTCAGCCCTCCGGTCGTAAAGGAGAATGTAAGTTATGCAGAGCGGATCCGGATGGGATTGGTTCTGATGAAAGACTGGAGGAAGGTTACAAAAACAGTTAAGGAAGAAGATCAGATTTTGATCCAGTATCCATTGGAGATGTATCCAAAGGTTGCAATGTTGGCGCTTAGATATATCAAACAGTTAAAAAGAAAAAAAGTAAAGATTATTATCTTGATTCATGATATAGAAAGTCTTAGGACACAAGATAAAAAGCAAAAAGAATGGTATCAGCATGCAGAAAAGTCATTTCTGTGCCTGGCAGACGATGTCATCGCCCATAATAAAAAGATGATCGGATATCTAAAAAAAATAGGGTTGGATACGAGAATACATGCTCTTGAGATATTTGACTATCTGGTGGAAGCGGAAAGTATCCAAAAAGCCGAAACAAAAGAGAATCAAAATGCAGTTATTATTGCAGGGAACTTGTCGGAAGAAAAAGCGGGATATGTGTATCAGCTGGATCAGGTGAATGCAGACTTTCGCTTATATGGCCCAAATCTGAACACAGAGGCGATTGGAACAGGCAATATTACTTACAAAGGTTCTTTCCCTCCAGATGACCTTCCGCGTGTATTGCACGGGAAATTTGGACTTGTGTGGGATGGAAAAAGTATTGACGAGTGTGGCGGAGAATTTGGGCAATATATGCAGTACAATAATCCGCATAAAACATCACTATATTTGGCAAGTAAGCTTCCGGTTATTGTATGGGAGAAAGCAGCGATAGCAGAATTTATTAGAGAGAATCACTTGGGAATACAGGTGGGGTCTCTAAGAGAGATTCCAGAGAAACTGGCTGCGCTTACCGGGAAAACATATGACGAGATGCTTCAGAACGTGTCTGCTATGGGAGAAAAATTGCGAAAAGGAGAGATGTTGCGAAAAGTTCTGAGAGAGATAGAGAACTTAGAATAGGAGGAAATAAGAACCTATGTTGATTTATTTATTATTTGGACTCTTAGTAGTCTTATATGGAATACTCTATGTAAAAGTGAATAAAGACATATTTACTCCGGCGCTGCTATTTTTGTTGGCGTACATAGTGAGTGTGGGATGTGCATTATTTAATGTAGAACGATGGGGAATTTCTATGATTCCAATGACATTTTTTGTGCTTTTAATCGGAGCAGCGGAATTTGTTGTGATTGGTGTTGCGATTGACAGGAAATATAAGAAAAGATACGAGGGCACCAGAAAAAAAATCGCAGTAAAAGAAATTGATCTTCCATGGTGGAAAATTATAGCTGCAAGTGCATTTTGTGCGGTTTATATTGCATTGTTGTATTTCAATATGATTGAAATTGCAAGCAGAAATGGAAAATTCAACACACTTTCGCAAGCACTTAATATTTTTAAAGAAGTAACTTCAGTTACTTTAAAAGAATCATTGCCATGGTGGCTCGGACAGGTAGAGCGAATCGCTATGTTATGCGCGTATATTTTCTTGTATATTTTTGTCAATAATCTTGTTGCAACAGGGAGAAGAATGACAAAAGAAAAAGCTTTAAAGTTAGGAGCGTGTCTTCTTCCGGTTTTGCTGCATCTCTGTAATGGATTTTTAGTCTCAGACAGATTACAGATGCTTCAAATTCTAGTTGGAGGAATTGTTATTTACTTTTTGATTTGGTCATACCATACCGGGAAAGCATATATCTCTATCAAAACAATTGGAATATTAGCAATTGCCGCTTGTGGAGGATTAGTTCTTTTCTATTTAAGTGCCAGCCTCGTAGGAAGAATTAACACAAAAGGATTGCTGGAGTATATTACCTTTTACTGTGGCTGTTCTATTGAGTGTTTGAATCAGTTTTTCAAACATCCACCGGCAGCTTCAGAAATCTTTGGAAAAGAAACTTTTTATAACTTAAATTTAAAATTATATAATTTAGGCTTATTGAACTTAGATAAATTTTATCCGATTCACTTGGAATTTAGATATTATGGGGATGTCATGGTTGGAAATATTTATACGGCATACCGCAGATGGATCTATGATTTCGGGTATATCGGAGCGATGATCCTGCAGGGAGTGATGGCAGGAACAATGAGTGTTTTTTACAACAAATTAAAATATAGAACTTTTAAGAATACGGGATTTTGGTTAGTATTGTATTCTTACATAGTTTATACGATTGTATTTCATCCAATCGATGGATACTTCTATTTGCAGGGAGTTAGCCAGACTTTTGTGACAACACTGATTTTGCTTGCACTTATGTATTGGTTTTTTGTTACAATGAAGGTGAAATTCAGAGGTGGATTCACTGTATATATTAATGAAAAATGGAAGTTTGAGAAATTTCGTTTTTCAAAGAGTAAGGAGAAAAAGAACAATAAATGAGAATCAGAACAGTAAAATTTAATTTCATTATGAATGCTATTTTGACGGTCTCGTCCATTTTATTTCCGCTGATTACATTTCCGTACATATCAAGAGTTCTTCTTGTAGAGGGAAGTGGAAAAGTGGCATTTGCGACATCCGTTGTTTCTTATTTTACAATGTTTGCAACATTGGGAATTCCAACGTATGGAATTCGGGCTTGTGCACGAGTGAGAGATGATAAGGAAAAACTCTCGCAAACTGTGCAGGAGTTATTAATCATTAGTGGGATTACAACAGCAATCACATATGCTATATTTTTTATTCTTTTATTTATTATACCACAATTTGCAGGACAAAAAGAACTTCTCATTGTCATGGGAGTAAGCATAGGGTTAACAACAATAGGGGTGCAGTGGTTTTATAGTGCTCTGGAACAATATTCTTATATTACGGTCTGTGCGGTTCTGTTTAAAATCATAGGTCTTATTCTAATGTTTTTATTAGTGAAAGAGCCCAAAGACTATATTATTTATGGATCAATTCATGTAGTCGGAAGCTTTGGATCTTATATACTTAATTTTTTGCGCTTGAGAAAGTTTATTACATTAAAAAAGCAGAATAAGTATAATTTAAGACAACATGGAAAAGGGATTTTGACATTCTTTTTACTTTCTGTTGCAACAAGCGTATATTTGAATTTAGATCTGGTGATGCTTGGGTTCATGAAGGGGGATGTGGAAGTAGGTTATTACAATGCAGGGATAAAAGTAAAAACAGTCCTTGTAACATGTGTAACATCATTGGGAACAGTTCTTCTTCCGAGACTTTCTTATTATATTCAACAAAAGAAGAAAGAAGAATTTCAAAGAATGGTTACAAAAGCATTTCAGTTCGTACTGGTTGTTTCAATTCCTATGACAGTATATTTTATTATTTATGTAAAAGAATCTATACTGTTTCTTGCGGGAGAATCATTTTTGCCAGCGACAGCAGCCATGATTATTTTAATGCCTACATTGATTTTGATTGGATTGTCTAATATAACGGGAATTCAGATATTAACACCGCTAGGAAGAGAAAGTAACGTTGTATGTTCAGTTGCAGCGGGAGCAGTATTAGATTTCGTTTTAAATCTAGTATTAATTCCGAAGTTTGGTTCAACAGGAGCTGCATTTTCAACAACTATGGCAGAATTACTTGTATTGATTGTGCAGTGTATATATTTGAGAAAGCAGTTGTGGGAAATGGTAAGACATGTTCAAGTGTGGAAAATAGTTGTGGCAATTATGTTCGCATCTATAGTTGGAGTAATATTCCAGAATAAAATAACAATGAATGTGTTTGGAACATTATGTGTATCAGCCATTTTATTTTTTGGAGTATATGGGGTCATTTTGCTGATATTAAAAGAAGACTTTGTATCTGATACTGTAGAGTCATTATTTAAAAAAATATGGAGAAAATAGGGGATGAGGAAGAATGAGGATAAATTGTAAAGATTATTGGAATGAGGTATAATGGTTTCAATAAGTAACCACTTGTTTGAGGGAGTAGATTATTGTTGATAGTTCAATTGTACAGCATTCAGAAAGAATGGGGTGCTTTTCTTGTGCGAAATATTTAGAGTTGATTCCCTTATAGGAGTAAAATATTCGACTTGAAGTATCCGTTTTACCAGACTTAATATATTAAATTATGGAGGAAGTTAAGAGCATAAAGTAAATACAAAAGATGGAGGGAAAAATGGCTATTTATGTGACTCAATCTTCTATGCCTGACTTAGAAGATTATATTAAAGAAATTAAACCAATATTTGAAAGTAAAATTTTAACAAACATGGGACCAATCTATAAAAGGTTTCAACATCAATTAATTGAGTATTTAAAGGTTCCGTATTTATCTTTATTTGTGAATGGGCACATGGCATTAGAGATGGGAATGCAAGCTATGGGATTAAATATTCCAGAGGGAGAAGTGATTACAACACCCTTTACATTTGTTTCCACAACACATGCAATTTCAAGAAATGGGTTAACACCTGTATTCTGTGATATTAAGCCGGATGATTATACAATGGATCCAGATAAAATTGAAGAATTGATTACAGATAAAACTGTGGCAATTATGCCAGTGCATGTGTATGGAAATGTTTGTGATGTAGAGAGGATAGAACAAATTGCAAAAAAATATAATCTAAAGGTTATTTATGATGCGGCACATGCTTTTGGATGTACTTATAAGGGGATAGGAATTGGGAATTTTGGTGATGCATCAATGTTCTCTTTCCATGCGACAAAATGTTTTCATTCGATAGAAGGTGGTGCGGTAGCATTTAAAGATTCTTCCTACAGAATCAATTTACATGATTTGAAAAATTTTGGGATCCATGGACCAGATGATGTAGTCAGTATTGGAGGAAATGCAAAACTGGATGAGTTTCGTGCTGCAATGGGTATTTGTAATCTAAATAGAATTGCTATTTGTATTGAAAAGAGAAAGCAAGTTTATCAAAGATATATAGAAAGACTATCAGGAATAGATGGAATTAAATTATGTTCACTTCAAGAAGATGTAGAACCCAATTACGCTTACTTTCCGGTATATTTTTCGAAAGAACAATTTGGGAAAAATAGAGATGAAGTAGATGAATTGCTTAAAAAGAATGAAATATATGCAAGAAAATATTTTTATCCGGCTGTAAATGATATGACTTGTTATAAAGATCAATATAGTAAATATGAGACACCTATTGCAAGGGATGTTTCTTTAAATATTTTGACATTACCGTTATATGAAAACTTAGAATTGACAGATGTGGATAAAATTTGTGATGTGATTTTGTCTAAAAAATAATATTACATATATGAAGTAGGAGAAATTAGATGACGTTTAGTAAACATAAATTGAATTTCAAGAAAATAATTACCGTTTTTGGCGCGTACATGATTGCTTTTTTTCTGCTTGTAAGTACTGGAGGGGCATGGGCATGTGATGTTTCATTATCATTAGAACAAGAACAACTTTATTGGTGGCTGTTAGCTGCTACGATTATTGTAAGTTTAGGATTGTTCTTGCTAAATACAAATAAAGTAAATCATTTGTCAATTAATAATAAGAAAAAGATTTTTTTATTTTTTATATGTTGTATTACATATATATATCAGTTTCAAGGAAACTTTAATTGGTATTTTTCTTTTTTCTTTTTATTAATTGTTTGGTTTATGTTTTTTTTATATCAAGCAGAGGATTCCAATATTGTTTGGAAAGCGTTCATAAATATTGCTGTGATATATGCTATAATTTCATTGATTTTTTATTTAGGAGGGACATGTCTAACACTTATTCCGGAAAGTGGACGAACTTCTTTGATATGGGGAACTTGGACTGAGGATATACGCACGTTTCACAATATATATTATGAGTCTCAAAAGCTTTATCTAAATGAAACACTTTATATACCAAGAAACTGCGGTATTTTTCCGGAAGGACCAATGTATAATTTTGTTTTATGTGTTGCTTTGGCAGGTGAAATGTTTCTTTTACAAAAAACACATTGGTGGAAAGTGATTTTATTGGGAATTACAGCATTAACTACTTTTTCAACTACAACTTATGTATTTCTCATCGCGGTATTTGTTTTATATTTAGCAAAAATAGTTTTTTCTCAAAAGGAAAAATCTATTCATAAACTTGCATTTTTGCTTTTAGTTTTGTTGGGAGTTGTTTTGGTAGTAGGTATCTTATTGAATAAGTTGACGACTCCATCAGGGGCGGGATCAATGAATGTTCGAACAGATCATATAATGGCATGCTTCAAAGCATGGTTGGATTCCCCTATTATTGGTGTGGGGTTTGAAAATCAAGAAGCAGTGTTGGCTTTTGCTGAATATAAGCAAGGAATGAGCATGGGACTGGTATATTTTATTGCCTGTGGTGGTATTTTGATGACAAGTCTGATAGTGATTCCATATATCATGAGCGGAATCCATGCATTTAAAACAAGAGAATATAATGAATTTATTTTTGAAACATTGTATTTATTGTTATATTTTATTACTGCTGTTACGACATATCCAATTCTTAGATTTTTTATAGCATATATTTTAATTTGTGATTATGAAGAAAGTCCTTATACAAAAAAGGAAGATTGGTTACAGAAAAAATTATATATATTTTTTACGGCGAGAGATTGTGGTATAGAAACGTATAAAGAAATGATTAAAAGAAATAGAAGGATGGTTTGTGTGACATCCATTGTAATTAGCCTAGCAATAGGTATTCTTCTAGCACTTAAAGAAAAAGCCTTTTCTGCGATGATTATAGTTTACAGTTTTATCGGATTTATGAGTAGTGCTTTATTTATTTTATTGTTGTTGTATCTTAGATTAATTATTAAAAAGAGTTAGAAAATGGGGGAAATATGAAACTTTTTGATTACGATAAACTTTCTGAAGAAAAAAAACTTGAGATTGCAAATTTAATTAAACAGGATAATCTTCAAAAATCCAATGAAAAATATCCGAATCTTAATGTGAAAAACACATTTTATACCTGTTTTGGAAAAAGACTAATAGATCTTTTTATTTCAGGGATTGCATTACTTGTGTTTTTCCCTATAAATCTTTTCATTGGCATTGTTACAATGTTTGATGTTGGATTTCCAATTTTCTTTAAACAAAAAAGAATAGGAAAAAATGGAAAACCATTTACCATGATAAAATTTCGTAATATGACAAACAAAACAGATGAAAATGGTAATCTGTTGAGAGCTGATTTACGAGTAACAAAGTGGGGACGTTTTGTACGTTCTACTTCTTTGGATGAGTTGTTGAATTTCGTAAATATTTTTAAAGGTGATATGTCAATTATTGGCCCACGCCCTTTGCCTTTGGTATATGAGGGAAGATTTAATCGTTATCATGAGGCACGGCATATGGTAAAACCTGGATTAGATTGTCCATTACGTGATCCATCTAAGATTATGACATGGGAGAATCGTTTGGAAAATGATGCGTGGTATGCAGAACATATTAGCTTTATGACAGATATGAAGTTGTTATGGTTACTTTTTAGAGAAACCCTTTTTGGAAAGGATAAGGCTACTAGAGCAGATGGATTTAGTGAGGGAACATTTATGGGATATTTTGAAGATGGGACAGTTATGGACTCTAATCATATTCCAGAGAAATATTATAGAGAAGTACTAGGAGAAAAATAATGAGAATATCAGACATGGCGAATCGGATTCAGCCTTCGCTTACAAGAAAACTATTTGATATGGCAAAGCAATATGATGATGTAATTGATTTTACTTTGGGTGACCCTGATTACGAGACACCGGATTATATAAAGAAAGCAGGATGTGAGGCTATTCTAGGTGGAAAAACAAAATATTCTGCGAATGCTGGGCTGCAAGAATTAAGAAATGTGATTTCAGATAGAATAAAAAAAGAAACAAATATAGTATATAATCCAGAGAAAGAGATTCAGATTACAGTAGGGGCAATGGAAGGAATATATCTTTCCCTATGTTGTCTGATTAATCCAGGAGAAGAAGTCATCATTCCGACACCGTATTGGGTGAATTATAAACATATGACAGAAATATTAAATGGGGTACCAGTGTTTGTAGCTGCGGATGAAGAACATGACTTTATTGTAACGGCTGATGCTGTCAGAGCTGCTATAACAGATAAAACTCGTGTAATTATCATTAATTCGCCTAATAATCCGACGGGAACGGTTTATGATTATGACACCCTTTTAGCAATCAGCCAGATAGCTATTGAAAACGATATTACGATAATATTTGATGAATGTTATAAAAGTATTTTATACGATGGAGCAAAATTTGTATCCATTTTGGATTGTCCGGGAATGAAAGAGCATGCGGTAATTGTAAATAGTTGTTCCAAAAGATATTCTATGACTGGGTGGAGATTAGGATATCTTGCAGGACCTGAAGAACTGATTACAAATTTACCTAAATTGCAAGAGAACATAGCGGCATGTGCGCCTCTTCCATCACAGTACGCTGCAATTACAGCGCTTTCAGGAGATGATAAAGCTTCTGATGATATGCGTAATGGCTATGAGTTACGCCGTAATGTTCTTGTAGAGGGAATTAATTCGATTGATAAACTTAGTTGTAAATATCCAAAGGGAACTTTCTATGCAATGGTGAATATCCAAAAGACGGGATTGAAAAGTGAAGAGTTTGCTTATGAGCTTTTACAATCTGTTCAAGTAGCTGTTGTTCCGGGAATTACATATGGAGAGGCGAGTGAAGGGTATGTGCGCATTGCTTATACCATGCATGAAGATAAAATCAAAGAGGGTCTTCGAAGAATAAAACAATTTGTAGACAGTTTATAGTGAAAATAAAAAATATACGAGAAATGGAGAAATATAATGAAGAGATTACTAATGCTAGGTGGGTCCATGCAACAAATTCCAGCAATTAAACAGGCAAAAAAAATGGGTCATTATGTAATTACATGTGATTATCTTCCAGATAATCCGGGACATCAATATTCTGATGAATTTTATAATGTAAGTACCACAGATCTAGAGGGAGTGCTTGCATTGGCAAAGCGATTAAAAATAGATGGTATCGTAGCATATGCATCTGATCCGGCGGCACCGACGGCAGCTTATGTTTCTGAAAAACTTGGACTACCGGGAAATCCATATAAGTCTGTAAAATCACTGACAGAAAAGGATTTATTTAGAGAGTTTTTAAAAGAAAATGGGTTTAATACACCTGAAGCATGTGGGTACTGTACTTATGAAGAAGCCATTTCTGATATTC
>CAUCYJ010000043.1:0-14331 GCA_958446945.1 uncultured Lachnospiraceae bacterium
AAAAAATAAATAAATTAAAAAAAGAGTTGATTTTTTGAAAAAAATGTGTTAAATTGATTATAGCTTAAATATGGATCGGTTGAAAGATATGGAAGAGACTATATATTAGCGCCGAAGGTGAAAAAACTCTCAGGCAAAAGGACCATATCCGGACGATACTCTGGAAAGGCAGCAGAAGCAGATTGGCAGCTGTTTCGGCTGAACCGAAGAGGGGAAATCTTTCAGGTAAAAGGACAGAGCACAACGATTGAGGCGACAAGAGCCGATATGTCTGTGTGCTATTTTTTTTATTTCCAATTATGTTGTGTTACAACACCCCTCCTTTGAGAATGCACACAGACGCACAATCGGTATAAGAATCGTTGAAGCTGACAGGAAGAATCTTTCCTGTCTTTTTTTTCTGCGTTGACAAATGGAAAGCGCATCTTTATAATTTATACATAGTGTGAGCTAACATCTAAAGAGTAAATAGAGCAATTAGGAGGAAAACCATGAAAAACTATGGCGTAAATGAATTGAGAAAAATGTTCCTTGAATTTTTTGAGAGCAAGGAACATCTTGCATTAAAAAGTTTTTCACTGGTGCCGCATAATGATAAAAGTCTTCTTTTGATTAATTCAGGTATGGCACCAATGAAACCGTATTTTACAGGACAGGAAATTCCGCCGAAGAGACGTGTGACAACATGTCAGAAGTGTATTCGTACGGGCGATATTGAAAATGTAGGAAAGACAGCTCGTCACGGTACATTCTTTGAGATGCTTGGAAACTTTTCTTTTGGTGATTATTTTAAAAAAGAAGCGATTCGTTGGTCATGGGAGTTTTTGACAGAAGTAGTAGGACTAGATCCGAACCGTCTGTATCCGTCTATCTATGAGAATGACGAGGAAGCTTTCCATATCTGGCATGATGAGATGGGAATTCCGGAAGAACGGATTTTTCGTTTTGGGAAAGAAGACAATTTCTGGGAACATGGTTCCGGTCCATGTGGTCCGTGTTCAGAAATCTATTATGACCGCGGTGAGAAATATGGCTGTGGGAGTCCGAATTGTACAGTAGGATGCGAATGTGACCGTTATATGGAAATTTGGAATAATGTTTTCACACAGTTTGAGAGCGATGGAAAAGGAAATTATAGTGAACTGGAACAGAAAAACATTGATACAGGAATGGGATTAGAACGTCTTGCCTCAATTGTTCAGGATGTAGATTCCATTTTTGATGTAGATACATTAAAGGCATTGAGAGATCATATCTGTCGTCTTGCAGAGAAAGAATATGGACAGAATGATCAGTATGATGTTTCTATTCGTGTAGTAACAGATCACATACGTTCCGTTACTTTTATGATTTCTGATGGAATTATGCCTTCTAATGAAGGAAGAGGCTATGTGCTCCGCCGTCTTTTGAGACGTGCATGCCGCCATGGAAGATTACTTGGAATTGAAGGACAGTTTCTTCCGGAGCTGGCAGAAACTGTGATTGCTGGATCTAAAGACGGATATCCGGAATTAGAAGAAAAGCGCGAGTTTATTTTAAATGTAATTGCAAAAGAAGAAGAACAGTTTAATAAGACAATTGACCAGGGACTTGGAATTCTGCAGGAAATTGAGAAGGAGATGCAGGAAAAGGGTGCAAAGGAACTGTCCGGAGATGATGCATTTAAACTTTATGATACATATGGATTTCCACTTGATCTGACAAAAGAGATTATGGAAGAAAAAGGATATACAGTTGACGAAGAAGGATTTCAAAAATGTATGCAGGTTCAGCGTGAAACAGCTCGTGCAGCCAGAGGTGTAACAAACTACATGGGTGCAGATGCGACTGTATATGAACAGATCGACCCAAGTATTACATCCACATTTGTGGGATATGACCAATTTGCATATGAATCTAAAATTACAGTTATGACAACAGATACAGAAGTTACAGATGCTCTTTCTGACGGTGAACATGGAACTATTTTTGTGGAAGAGACACCGTTTTATGCTACAAGTGGTGGTCAGGAAGCGGACACAGGTGTGATCACATGTGCAGATGGTGAATTTGTTGTAGAAGATACAAAGAAATTGCTTGGCGGTAAGATCGGACATATCGGATATATGAAGAGTGGTATGATGAAGACTGGCGATCAGGTAACGCTTACGATCGATACAGAGAAAAGAGGACTGTCAGCAAGAAACCACAGTGCAACACATTTACTGCAGAAAGCGCTGCGTACAGTACTTGGAACACATGTAGAGCAGGCAGGATCTTTGAATAATGATCATAGACTGCGTTTTGACTTTACACATTTTTCTGCGATGACAAAAGAAGAGCTGGAAAGAACGGAAGCAATTGTGAATGAAGCAATTGCTGCTGCGTATCCGGTAGAATGTGTGAACATGCCTATCGAGGAAGCGAGAAAGACAGGGGCTCAGGCGTTGTTTGGCGAGAAATATGGAGATGTGGTCCGCGTAGTCAGCATGGGAGATTTTTCGAGAGAGTTTTGTGGTGGAACACATGTAAAAAATACAAATGAGATTGGCGCATTTAAGATTCTTTCTGAGACAGGAGTAGCAGCGGGTGTCCGCAGAATAGAGGCTTTGACAAGCAAAGGACTTCTGACATATTATGCGGATTTGGAAGAGAAGATGCATGAAGCTGCGAAACTTCTGAAAGCATCTCCGGAGACATTGGGAGAAAAGATTTCACATCTGCAGGCAGAAAATAAGGAATTGAGAAGTGAAGTAGAGAGCCTAAAGAGTAAGTTAGCAAAAGATGCAATGGGCGATGTTATGAATCAGGTAAAAGAAGTTTCAGGAATGAAACTACTTGCCGTGAAAGTAGAAGGCGTTGACGTGAATGGACTTCGTGATCTTGGCGATCAGTTGAAAGAAAAATTAGGAGAAGGCGTTGTTGTGATTGCATCAGATGCGGGCGAAAAAGTAAATCTGATGGTAACTGCTACAGAAGCTGCGGTAAAAGCAGGAGCACATGCGGGAAATCTTATAAAAGCAATTGCCGGCCTTGTGGGCGGCGGCGGTGGTGGACGTCCGAATATGGCTCAGGCAGGAGGAAAGAATCCGGCTGGAATAGAGGCTGCTCTTGTAAAAGCAGAAGAGGTGTTGGCAGAACAGCTTGCATAGAATCAGGCATAAAATATTATAAAAATAAGTAAGATCCCGAAACTTCTTAAGAGGAGAGAAGTTTTGGGATCTTTATGCAATATACAAAACAATATTGAATTATCAAAGAATACTTATAAGGAAAGAACTTCTTTTACAAGTTCGGACTGACTTGCAACTTCGCTTTCAATATAACTTTCCAAGAAAGATTTCATACTATTTTTGCTGTAGCGGTTGCCATGAATAATCTGTCCTAATCGACGAACAGTTTTTTCGACAGTATCGTTTACAAGAATGTAGTCATACTGGGCTGCACAAAGAATCTCTTCTTGAGCAATCAGAAGACGTTCTTCCAATTCTTCTTTTGTCTCCGTATTGCGGTTACGAATACGCTCTTCTAATTCATTCCATGTAGGTGGAACGATGAAAATTAATGTTGCATCTGGGCAGAGAGAACGAATCTTCATAGCACCGGAAACATCTACAGTGAGGATGACATTGTGTCCGGCAGCGCGTGCTTCCTCGACAGCCTTACGAGGAGTACCGTATCCGTTGCGGTTATAGTATCCGTATTCTAACATCTGGCGTGAGCGGATCATACGATCGAATTCCAAATGAGAAAGGAAGTAATAGTCTTTACCATCTACTTCGTTCTCGTGAGGAGCTCTTGTTGTTACTGCAGTACATCTTGTTGCGTTTGGATGTTCTTTTAGATACTGGTTAATAATTGTTCTCTTTCCAACACCACTTGGACCTGAAATTACGATTAACTGTCCTTCTTCTGCGATTTTATCAAAATAATTTTTTACTGCGCTCATTATTATCAGCCGCCTTTCATATTAGAGTTATTATATTCATAATGTTATTATATACGCTACAGAATTGAAACACAATAAAAGATATTTTATTAACATGAAAGATTATTTGTTAACAAGTTGATAAAAAGTTTTTTGCTTTTTTTGGAAGTTTCTCAAAAGAAACGGTTGACGAACAGAAAAAATATGGTATAATTCTATTAGTGCAAAAAAATACCCGAACAGTCGTATGCTGCACAATATAGGGCTGGAGGGAGGTTAGGTGTGAGACTATGTCAAATGTAATCGTAAAAGAGAATGAGACGTTAGATAGCGCTTTAAGAAGATTTAAGAGAAATTGCGCAAAAGCTGGTATCCAGCAGGAGATTCGTAAAAGAGAACATTACGAGAAACCAAGCGTAAGACGTAAGAAAAAATCTGAAGCTGCAAGAAAACGTAAATATAACTAATTTTAATATGTGCAAATTAAGTGGAGTGTTGACAAAACACTCCATTTTTACTATCATACAATACATTGGAGAAGAGAAAAATGTGGTGGGATAAAGTGATTTTTGGAATGGATTCTTATCAGGTTGTCTGGTGGTTTTTGACATACAGTATACTTGGGTGGGCGGTAGAATCTCTGTACATGTCTTTTTGTAATAGGAAATTAACAAACAGAGGATTTGCCAAAGGGCCATTTTGTCCGATTTATGGTGTCGGGGCATTAACAGTCTATTTTTTACTCCGAAGATATGAAAGCAATACATTGCTGCTATTTATTTATGGTTCTGTTTTGGCTACTACACTGGAATTTTTGACTGCATTGCTGATGTTGCGGATTTTTGGAGCTTTCTGGTGGGATTATAAAGAAAAACCGTTCAATTACAAAGGAATTCTCTGTGTGGAGAGTTCAATTGCCTGGGGATTCTATACAGTATTTTTATTTGGATTTTTGCAAAAAATGGTCGTTTCTTTCGTAAAGGGGATTCCGCTCTCTTTTGGAAAAGTTGCCGGAAGTATTTTGATACTTGCATTTCTGGGAGATTTTCTGCATAGTTTCTATGAAGAAAAGAAAGATGTGTTTCCTGAATGGAAAAAGATATTGACAGAAAGATTCAGAGGATAACATGTTTGGTTATATTATTGTTAATAAGCCGGAGATGAAAATAAAAGATTTTGAAATATATCATGCCTACTATTGCGGATTGTGCCAGTCATTAAAAGAACGTTATGGAATGATAGGGCAAACGACGCTTTCTTATGATATGACATTTCTTCATATTCTATTGACGGCTCTTTATGAACCGGAAGTAAAGAAGGAGATGGTGCGTTGTGTTGCGCATCCACTTGCAAAACATCCGGCAAGAATAAGTGAATATACAGCATATGCAGCAGATATGAATATCATTCTTACTTATTATAAATGTAAGGATGATTGGAATGATGACAAAAATATGAGAAAACTGCTTTATGGAAAAATGCTCAACCAAAAGGGGAGAAAACTGCGGATATCATATGAGGAGAAACTGCGAAAGATTGAGAGCTGCCTAAAGGAAATATCTGCTGAAGAGGCAAAAGGTACATTAGAAACAGAGCAGATGGCAGGAAAATTTGGAGAAGTAATGGCCGAGATTTTTGCATATCGCAAAGATGAGTGGGAGAAAAGTCTTAGAAAAATTGGATTTTATTTAGGAAAGTTTATCTATTTGCTTGATGCATATGAGGATATTGAGAAAGATTTAGAAAATGGAAGTTATAACCCGTTTCGGGAAGAATGGAAACGTGAAGACTTTAGAGAACACACAAAGATGATGCTGACTATGATGATGGCAGAGTGTTCGGCAGAATTTGAACGTCTGCCGATATTGGAGCATTTGGATATTTTGAGAAATATCCTTTACTCCGGTGTGTGGTTTCGTTATGAGGCAGTAAATAAAAAGAGATATCAGGATAAGGTGGAAGAAAATGTTTGATCCATACAGCATATTAGGAGTTTCGAGAGATGCTACGGATGAAGAAATAAAAAAAGCATATAGAGGATTGAGCCGGAAGTATCATCCGGATGCCAATATTAATAATCCCAATAAAGATGAAGCAGAACGCAAATTCAAAGAAGTTCAGCAGGCATATGAACAGATTATGAAAGAACGGACACAAGGTGCCGGAGGCGCAGGAGATTATTCCTATGGGGGAGGCTTCGGAGGATTTGGCGGCGGCTATCAGCAGAAAGAAGAATCTCAGGAATCGGCTTACTTACGCGCAGCTGCAAATTATATTAACAGTGGTCATTACAAAGAAGCTTTGAATGTGCTTGGACAGTTGAAAGACAGAGATGCCAGATGGTATTATTACAGTGCTATTGCCAATTCGGGAGCGGGAAATAATGTACTTGCGTTGGAACATGCCAGACAGGCATCACAGATGGATCAGGGAAATTGGGAGTATCAATCACTCGTACAGCGTCTGGAATCGGGAAGTAGCTGGTATCGCGGTATGCAGAATCCTTATGGTTCTACTGTTATGGGTGGTGGAGATTGCTGTATGAAGCTTTGTCTCGCCAATATTATTTGTAATTGTTGCTGTGGCGGCGGAATGTGCTGCGGTGTGCCGGGCGGCGGTTATTATATTTAAGTTGTAAATAGTGATTTTTCAAAGAAGTATTAAAAAGGAAGGAGCTGTCAGGAAAGAGATAGTTCCAAGCAAGGGCAGATGTGACTTATATCAAGTCACATCTGCCCTTGACTTTTGCTAATCGAAGCCGTACTAATCAGCAGATACTGATTCTTCAGATGCGTTAAAAAGAAATAGCAGATTTTAGTGTATTTTTTATACCGCAAGTATCGGTAAATTCTATTTCGTAAAAAACATTTTCTGTACGATTTGGAATACGCAGTTCTAAGTCGATTGGTGTATTCAGGTAACTGCAGTCGGTATAGGCATATCCAGATTCGGCATCCTCGTCGGTCGGTATCTGGTCTATTTGCTGAAAAGCCTGTACGGTATCAGAAAGATCAAGCGGAAGTTCTGCTAGCGTTTTCTCGCCCTGACGAATTCGAACAATGCCGGTAACCGGATAATTTATAAGAACAGGCAGTGACGAAGTTGTGTCAAAAGCCGCGCCGATACTTATAGTCAATTCTCCTTTTAACGTAAGCGTATTATTTTTGAAACTAACTTCAGGAGTAGAAATGATTTCGTGTTGCGGAAGTATTTCTTCTCCAAACTTTTGGTCCTCGTATAGTTTTTGTGTTTGAAAAGAGCCGTTATTGGAGATTTTTAAAAACCAGGTCTGTTCTTGACTGAGTTCATCAGGGGAAAGGGCACATTCTGAACGATATACCCCATCAATCAGTTCAGCAGGAAAGGTTCTGGATTCTGATCCGATTGTCAATATAAATTCACCAGTATCCTGTTCCTTGTAAGTTTTTGGAACAGCGCTCATTTGAAAAAGAAATTGATTCGAATCTGAAACTGCATGCTGAAATATAAAGGTATAATCTGATGATAATGTCTGTTCTTCCGGGATAGAGTCTGCATTGTCTGGAGGCAGATAATGATAGTTTACATTGATGGAAGAAATCTTTTTATTCAGATAATACCCGTAAAAACAAAGTCCGATCACAAGGAATGTGAGAAAAATAACAGTTCCTTTCCAGATAAGCAGAGAATCTTTTTCCCTGAATCGATTGTTTGACGATTCTTTTTCATTAGGTACGGAAGCCGTCGGAACAGTGCTGGTTTTTGGCTCGCTTAAAAGCTCGGAAAGAGGGATATGATAAATGGAAGCCAGTTCGTGAAGTCGTTCTGTAGATGGAACGGCAGTTCCATTTTCCCATTTGGAAATTGTTTGCCGGGATACCTTCATTAAGTCGGCCAACTGTTCCTGGGAGAGATGATGTTCTTTTCGGAGCTGTTGTAATTTTTCATATAGACGCATATAATCACTCCTTTCTGATGTACTCTTATTATATCGGAAAAGAAAGAAAAATGCTATCTATTATTGAGTGCAACATGTAATGAATTGGGCGCATAATGAATTTTCATTAGAATTTTTTTTGACACCATTTTTCAACGAGATTAATGAATGCATAGAGAGTCATTGCCAAAACACAAAGCAGTACAATGGACATTAAAAGCCAATCCATTTTGAAGACCTGACTGGAATAGATGATCAGATATCCGAGTCCTTCTCTGGCACCGATGAATTCTCCAATGATAACTCCAACAAGACAAAGTCCGATATTCACTTTCATATTGCTTATGATAGCAGGGACGGAGCTTGGCAGCACGACTTTTTGGAGCGCGTGAAGGTGCGTACCGTGTAGTGTGTAAATTAGTTTCAGATCTTCCGGATCTACTTCTTTAAAGCTGGTGTAGAGATTTAAAATACTTCCAAATATTGCAACGGACATCCCGGCCACAATGATGGTTTTCTTGTTAGCCCCAAGCCAGACGATCAGAAGGGGTGCAAGCGCTGATTTTGGAAGACTGTTTAGAATGACAAGGTATGGATCCAGGATTTCGGAAAGGGAATCAGAGAACCAAAGAAGTATAGCAAAACATATGCTACAGATTAGAACGAGGATGAAACTGATCAGTGTCTCATACACGGTAACCCAAATGTGAAGGAAAATAGTTCTGTCTGCGGAGAGATCCGCAAAGCATTTAACAATGCCGGACGGACTGCTGAAAATAAAGGAATCAATCTGTCCGGTCCTGGCAGAAATTTCCCAGAGAGTGAGAAAAAAGATAAAAAGAAAGCAGCGAAAGAAAATGACGGTATGCCTGTGGCGTTGAATTGCTTTTAAGTACTGTGCCTGCGTTGGAGAAACAGACTCAGTCTGTAAGAGATGCGGTTTGGACTGCTTTGCCATGATGATTCAACTCCTTCCAGATTAGATTGAAATATTGTTTGAATTCAGGGGTATTTCTGCGTTCTAAAGGGGTGTCTTCTTTTAGGTGAAATGTCAGCGGCAGTGTCTGGGCGATTGTAGCAGGACGATCAGAGAGAATAATTACCCGGTCTCCGAGACTGATGGCTTCGGAAAGATCATGGGTAACAAGAATTGCTGTTTTTTGTTCTTTTCGGATAATCTGTCCGATGTCATCCCCTACTGCAAGTCTTGTCTGGTAATCTAGTGCAGAAAATGGTTCGTCAAGAAGGAGGAGTTCGGGTTCCAATACGAGTGTTCGGACAAGAGCGGCTCTCTGACGCATTCCTCCGGAGAGTTCAGAAGGGCGGGAAGACTTAAAATGCCCAAGACCGTAGAGTTCGAGCAGTTCATTTGCACGCTGGATCGTGTGGATATTCATCATATGCTGGATTTCTAATCCGAGAATTACATTGTGATAAATCGTTCGCCATTCAAATAAATGATCTTTCTGAAGCATATAACCTATATTTGCAGCGCTTTCTTTTAGTGGCTTTCCGTTAATACGGATGGTTCCGGATTCAGGAGTAAGAAGTCCGCTGATGAGTGAGAGCAGAGTGGATTTGCCACAGCCAGATGGACCGACAATTGCGATGAATTCTCCTTTCTTTAGTGAAAAGGAAATCTGTGAAAGCGCCAGAGTTTCTCCTTCTTTTGTGTGATAAGAGTAACTGACTTGGTTTAATTCCAGTACATGTTCCATTGTAAACCTCAGCTTTCTGTGTTTGTTTATATGATTAAACTATGTAAAGATTACGAAAGTGTTCTTGCGGGATTAAAAGAGGCGTTGTATAATTGAAACAATACAGTGCATGAGGAGATAGATTTGTGAATTATCAGAAAGAAACAGAGAAAATTATTGAACGTATTCAAAGAGAAGGAAGAGTTCCCAAGCTGCTGCTTCATAGTTGTTGTGCTCCGTGCAGCAGCTACGTATTAGAATATTTATCTCAGTATTTTGAAATTACAGTGTTTTATTATAATCCGAATATTTATCCGGAGCAGGAATACAGGAAACGAGTCATAGAACAGGAGGCGCTGATCCGTTCTATAAATTGCAGATATCCGATAACATTTCTTGAAGGAAATTATGAGAAAGATAAGTTTTATGAGATAGCAAAAGGACTGGAAGAAGAGCCGGAAGGCGGAGAACGCTGCAGAAGATGTTACCGGCTTAGGCTTCGTGCTGCCGCCCTAGCTGCAAAAGAAGGCGGGTATGATTATGTGACAACAACTCTAAGTATCAGTCCGATGAAAAAAGCAGATTGGCTGAATGAGATTGGACAGGAAGAAGCAGAACAGCAGGGAGTTTCCTATTTGCTGTCAGACTTTAAGAAAAAGAACGGATATCAGAGATCGATACAATTATCAAAGCAGTATGGACTTTATCGACAGGACTATTGCGGGTGTGTCTTTTCCCGCGAAGAACGCAGAAAACAACAGGAAGAAAGAAAAAAGGAGTGATTAGAATGGCACAATTATGGGGAGGACGCTTTACGAAAGAGACAGATGAGTTGGTGTATCGTTTTAATGCATCAATTTCTTTTGACAAGCGTCTTTATGCACAGGATATAAAAGGAAGTATGGCGCATGTGATGATGCTTGCCAAACAGGGAATTCTGACCGAAGAAGAGAAGATACAGATTATCGGAGGGCTGGAAGGAATTTTAAAAGATGTGGAGACAGGAGTGCTGGAAATCAGCGAAGCTTATGAGGATATTCACAGCTTTGTGGAAGCAACTTTGATCGAGCGGATTGGAGAAGCCGGTAAGAAATTACATACAGGGCGTAGCAGAAATGATCAGGTTGCACTTGATATGAAGCTTTATGTGAGAGATGAGATTGTGGCAGAAGATCACCTTCTGAAAGAGCTGCTGGGCGTACTTCTTGGTATTATGGAAGAACACACAGAGACTTTTATGCCTGGTTTTACACATCTTCAGAAAGCGCAGCCAATTACGCTGGCACATCACATGAGTGCATATTTTGAGATGTTTAAACGAGACAGACAGAGACTTGCAGATATTTATGCGAGGATGAATTTCTGTCCTCTTGGTTCCGGAGCACTGGCAGGAACGACATACCCGTTAGATCGGGATTATACTGCAGAACTGTTGGGATTTGCAGGACCGACACTGAACAGTATGGATTCGGTATCCGACAGAGATTATCTGATAGAACTGATGTCCGCCTGTGCTACGATTATGATGCATTTGAGCAGATTCTCAGAAGAAATTATTATTTGGAATTCAAACGAGTATCAGTTTGTGGAAATTGATGATGCATACAGCACAGGAAGCAGTATTATGCCGCAGAAGAAGAATCCGGATATTGCAGAGCTTGTCAGAGGAAAAACCGGGCGCGTGTACGGTGCACTGATCTCTATCTTGACAACGATGAAAGGAATTCCGCTTGCTTATAATAAAGATATGCAGGAAGATAAAGAACTTGTATTTGATGCGATAGATACGGTAAAAGGTTGTACAGCGTTATTTACCGGAATGCTTCAGACGATGAAATTCTGTAGACAAACGATGGAAAAAAGCGCCGCAAATGGCTTTACCAATGCTACAGATGCGGCAGATTACCTTGTGAATCATGGGGTTGCTTTCCGGGATGCCCATGGAATCGTAGGTCAGCTTGTGCTTTATTGCATTGAGAGAGGAATTTCTCTGGATGAGATGAGCATGGAAGAATATAAGGCTATTTCTCCGGTATTTGAGGAAGATATTTATGATGCGATCTCTATTCGTACTTGTGTAGAGAAACGAAATACAATTGGCGCTCCGGGGAAAAAGGCAATGGAAGAGGTAATTGAACGCGACCGCAAATATTTGCAGGAAACATAGAAACAGGTTGTGAACTGCCGGAAAATAAGAATAAGAAATGAATTAAACAGAGAGGAATGACAGATATGGAACAGAAACTAAAAGTAGGAATTCTCGGTGCAACAGGAATGGTAGGCCAGCGGTTTATTGCGCTGCTGGAAGATCATCCATGGTTTGAAGTGACAGCAGTTGCTGCAAGTGAGCGTTCAGCAGGAAAGACTTATGAGGAAGCGGTAGGCGGACGTTGGAAAATGACTACACCGATGCCGGAGGCAGTAAAGCATCTTGTGATCAAAAATGTAAATGAAGTAGAGCAGGTTGCTTTAGGCGTTGATTTTGTATTCAGTGCAGTGGATATGTCAAAAGAAGAAATTCGTGCAATTGAAGATGCTTACGCAAAGACAGAAACACCGGTTGTATCAAATAACAGTGCACATCGCTGGACGCCGGATGTGCCAATGGTGATTCCGGAGATCAATCCGGAGCATTTTGAAGTTATTGAAGCACAGAAGAAACGTCTCGGAACAACAAGAGGCTTTGTGGCTGTAAAACCGAACTGTTCTATTCAGAGTTACGCGCCGGTACTATCTGCCTGGAAAGAATTTGAACCGACAGAAGTTGTTGCAACAACTTATCAGGCGATTTCCGGAGCGGGAAAAACTTTTAAAGAGTGGCCGGAAATGATTGAGAATATTATTCCGTATATTGGCGGCGAGGAAGAAAAAAGTGAACAGGAACCGCTCAGAATCTGGGGAGAAGTTAAAGACGGACAGATTGTAAAAGCAGCGAAGCCGGTGATTACAACGCAGTGTATTCGCGTACCTGTTTTAAATGGTCACACAGCGGCTGTATTTGTAAAATTTGCGAAAAAACCAACAAAAGAACAGCTGATAGAGAAACTTGTACAGTTTAAAGGACTTCCGCAGGAACTGGAGCTTCCAAGTGCACCAAAACAGTTTATTCAGTATCTGGAGGAAGATAACCGTCCACAGGTTACATTAGATGTAGATTTTGAAAATGGTATGGGAATTTCCGTAGGAAGACTGCGGGAAGATACCGTGTATGATTTTAAATTTGTTGGATTATCCCATAATACAGTAAGAGGAGCGGCAGGAGGAGCAGTGCTTTGCGCTGAAACATTGACTGCCAAAGGATATATTCAGGCAAAATAGTTCACAGAGATTCAGAAGCTGAGAATTGGAATCAGGATGAGGTGACAAAGCATGGAGAAAAAAATATTGGATTATACACAGAACAGAGAATTATCATGGCTTCGCTTTAATCAAAGAGTGCTTCAGGAGGCGCAGGATTTATCTGTGCCGCTTCTGGAGCGAATGAAATTTGTGGCGATTTTTACGAGCAATCTGGATGAGTTTTTTATGATCCGGGTAGGAAGCCTGCATGATATGGAAGCGCTGGGAGATGAAAGTATAGACAGACGTTCCGGAATGACGGCAGCAGAGCAGCTTGATGAAATCTATAAAGCGGTAGCGCCTCTTTATAAAGAGAGAGATAAGACTTATGCAGAAATCAAAAAACAGCTGAGTCCTTACGGAGTATGCGGACTTTCGTTTAAAGAACTGGAACAGCAGGAAAAGAAGTATGTAAAGAAATATTTTAAAGAACAGATTCTTCCTGTGTTGTCTCCTCAGATTGTAGATGCGAATCACCCGTTCCCGCATCTGCTGAATAATACAATTTATGTGACAGCTAATCTGAAACAGGGAAATAAATCGATGCTCGGAATCATTCCGCTGCCGGATTTTATTTCGGATATCGTATATCTTCCGGGACATGATATCCGGTATATCCGAATGGAAAAGATTCTTATTGAGTATATGGAACTGATTTTTGATCAGTATGAGATTTCTGATAAGAATTATATCTGTGTAACCAGGAATGCGGATATCTCTCCGGATGATGAGGCATTTGCGGATGATGCAGATTTTCGGAAGCAAATGAAAGAGACGCTTCATAAACGGCGCAGAATGGCGGTTGTGCGTCTTGAGACAGCGGAACCGCTGACAAAAGAAAATGAAAGATATTTTTGTGAAAAGTTTCAGATTGAACCAAAACAGATTTTCCGCACAAAGACACCAATGAAGTTGGGCTATATGTTTGCCGTTGCAGAAAAAGTACCGGAATCTATGAAACGTTCATTGATCTATCCGCCATTTCATCCACAGGAAGCCAGAATGGTTACGGATGGAAGCATTATGAAGCAAGTAAAGAAAAAAGATATTATGTTGTCTTATCCATATGAAAGCATGGAGCCGTTTCTAAAATTGATCAAAGAAGCATCTGTAGATCCCAATGTGATGACGATTAAGATTACGATTTATCGGCTGGCAAAGAAGACGAGGTTAGTGGAATATTTATGTGCTGCTGCAGAAAATGGCAAAGAAGTAACAGTATTGATTGAGCTGCGCGCCCGTTTTGACGAGCAGAACAATATTGACTGGTCGGAGCGGCTGGAAGAAGCAGGATGCCGTGTGATTTATGGGTTTGAGGGATATAAAGTACATTCTAAGATCTGTCTGATCACATATCGGAATCGAAATGAGATTCAGTATATCACTCAGATTGGCACAGGCAATTATAATGAGAAGACTGCTGCAATGTATACAGACCTTTGTCTTATGACGGCAAATAAGAAGATCGGAGA
>CAUCYJ010000044.1:0-14103 GCA_958446945.1 uncultured Lachnospiraceae bacterium
ATTGATTTGATCATCGAAATCCTCCGGGGTAGCAGTTCTATTAAAGATGCGAAAGAATGTCTTGTAAACGGTGTTACAGAACCAATCAGGTTCCGGAGTAACGTGTCAAAAAAAATGGCTGCTATGCTGAGATTTACAGAGAGACAGGCGACAGCGATCTTAGAAATGCGTCTTTATAAGCTCATCGGCCTTGAAATTGAGGCGCTTCAGAAAGAGCATGAGGAAACATTGCGAAATATTGGGCGCTATGAAGAGATTTTAAATCATTATGACTCTATGGCAGAAGTGATTATAGAAGATCTGGAGCATTTGAAAAAAACATATGGAAGAAAGCGCCGTACCGTTGTAGAAAATGCAGAGGAAGCGGTTTTTGAGGAAAACAAAATTGAGGAGCAGGAAGTAGTGTTCCTGATGGATCGTTTTGGATACGGAAAGACAGTGGAAACATCCGTATATGAGCGAAATAAAGAAGCGGCAGATTCTGAAAACCGGTATGTGATTCATTGTATGAATACAGGAAAACTATGTCTGTTTACGCATGACGGAAAAATGCATCAGATTAAGGTGCCTGATATTCCACATGGAAGATTCCGGGATAAAGGACAGCCAATCGATAATATCAGTAATTATCAGAGCAGCGAAGAGCGCATCGTATTTTTATGTGAGGAAGAACAGTTTCATTCAGGAAAACTGTTGTTTGTAACGAAAAAAGGGATGATGAAGCAGGTGGATGGAAAGGAATTCCTGGTTGCAAAGCGAACAATTCAGGCGACAAAATTAGGGGAGGATGATGAACTGATCAGCGTACAGTCGGTGAGTGAAACACAAAACATCGTGCTTCGTACAGAAGGAGATATGTTTTTGAAGTTTCCGGTGTCGGAAGTGCCAGAGAAGAAAAAAGGTGCTGTCGGAGTCAGAGGAATCCGACTTCAGAAACAGGATATGTTGGCAGAAGTATATCTGTTTGAGGATGGTGTGGAAACAAAAATACCATTTAAAGAACGCGAAGTTTTTCTGAATCGTCTAAAGATGGCGAAACGTGACGGAACGGGAACGAAAATGCGAAGTTGAAAAAAGAATAAAGTTGTATTATCAGAAAAATAAATAATACTGTGCTATTTATACAAAAAATCAATAGGAAAATGTGAAGTTGGTTTGCGAATACTGACAAAATATTTTATAATATATAAAATATACTTTCAATGAGGGGGAAGATGAAATGTGTAATATAACTTTCAATGAAAGAAATAAACAGTATCTTGAACAACTTGCGGAAGGAATGGCAGAGTATCTGATAAAAGAAGAAAAGGTAGTCTTTCAAAAAGCAACTATTGAAAATGCATTGCGGTATACGTTTCGGAAATTATATGAAAAGCAGAGATTGGACAATGTGGTAACAGTACACCGGAACAAAAACAGTTATGTAATCTCTAAGTGGCAGATTCTATATGTGGAAAGAGACAAGCGTGACACCTATATTTATTTGGGAGGTGCTGGCGATCCATTAAAAGTATCAGATAAATTAGATGATGTGGATCGATGGATTTGCGGAGAGACTTTTGTGCGATGTCATAATAGCTTTATTGTGAATTTGAATTACATAGCACAGTATTCTAAAACAAGTTTTCTGATGAAGAACGGAGCTGAAATTCCTATTAGCAGAAGTCATCAGAAAGAAGTAAAAGAGAAGTTTCTAATTTGGGAAAGTCAGAGTCGTTTTTGAGAATATATGTTTACGTCAGGAGATGCATTGATGATCTGGCAGGTGGTGAAAGCGAATCACGGGAAAGTGATCGAGCAGGGGAATCAGCTTGTAGATACCTCCTTATTGACGGGAAGTTTAACAGTCCTTGCAGTGGAATTTCTGGAATTTACTTGCTTTTTGTGGGGGAGTGTGCTAGACTAATAACAGTTACATAAGAATTTGGCAGAAGAGTGGACGGAAGTTCACTCTTCTTTTGTGAAATGGGAAAGGAGATTTGAAATTGGCGAAAAGAGAAATCTACGAACAGAAAACAGAAGAACTGTTACTGCCGATTATTGAGAAGAACCAGTTTGAGTTAGTTGATGTGGAATATGTAAAAGAAGGAAGCAACTGGTATCTGCGGGCGTATATTGATAAACCGGGAGGTATCACGGTGGATGACTGTGAGGTAGTAAGCCGGGCGCTGTCAGAACTCCTGGATCAGAATGATTTTATTGAAGACAGCTATATTTTGGAAGTAAGTTCACCGGGGCTTGGAAGACCGTTAAAGAAGGAGAAGGATTTCCAGAGAAGTCTTGGAGAGGAAGTAGAGATTAGGACTTACCGGGCCATTAACCGCCAGAAAGAATTCGTTGGAGTTTTGAAAGGATACGATAAAGAAAGTGTAACGATCGAATATGAAGATGAGACAGAACAGACCTTTTTAAAAAGTGATATTGCGCTGATCCGTTTAGCATTTGATTTTTAGGATATAAGTTATAAAGAACAGGGAAACAAGGAGGAATCATTAATGAATACAGAGTTATTAGAAGCGCTTACTATTCTTGAGCAAGAAAAAGATATCAGCAAAGAGACATTACTGGATGCCATTGAAAATTCACTGATCAATGCATGCAAAAACCATTTCGGACGCACAGATAATATTAAAGTCATCATGAATCGGGAGACATGTGAATATTCTTTATTTGCTGAGAAAACAGTTGTGGAGGAAGTGGAAGATGATTTGCTTGAAATCAGTCTTGCCAATGCAAAAATGATCGATTCTAAGTTTGAACTTGGAGACATTGTACAGATTCCGATTGAATCAAAATCATTCGGACGTATTGCAACGCAGAATGCGAAGAATCTAATCCTTCAGAAGATTCGGGAAGAAGAAAGAAAAGTTGTCTATGATCAGTATTTTGAGAAGGAAAAGGATATTGTAACAGGTATCGTTCAGCGCTATGTAGGCAAGAATATCAGTATTGATCTCGGAAAAGCAGATGCAATGCTGACAGAGAATGAGCAGGTAAAAGGGGAAGTGTTCAAGCCAACAGAACGCATTAAGTTATATGTAGTGGAAGTGAAGAATACAACAAAAGGACCGAAGATTCTTGTGTCAAGAACACATCCGGAACTTGTGAAACGTCTTTTTGAAGCAGAAGTAGCTGAAGTGAAAGACGGCATTGTGGAGATTAAGAGCATTGCCCGTGAGGCAGGCTCCCGCACAAAGATTGCGGTATGGTCTAATGACCCGAATGTAGATCCGGTAGGGGCATGCGTTGGAATGAACGGTTCCAGAGTCGGTGCAGTTGTATCAGAACTTCGCGGTGAAAAAATTGATATCATTAATTGGAGCGATAACCCGGCAATCTTAATTGAAAATGCACTTAGCCCGGCAAAAGTAATTTCTGTTATGGCAGATCCGGATGAAAAAACAGCAAGCGTGATCGTTCCGGATTATCAGCTGTCACTTGCAATTGGTAAAGAGGGACAGAATGCCCGCCTTGCAGCAAGACTGACAGGATATAAGATCGATATTAAGAGCGAGAGTCAGGCAATCGAATCCGGAGAACTTCCAGAGAATTACATGGATGTGGGAATGGAAGAATATCAGGAAGAAATGACAGGTGATGAATTTGACGAGCAGTAAGAAGATACCTATGCGAAAATGTGTCGGCTGCCAGGAGATGAAAGCAAAGAAAGAAATGATCCGCATCGTAAGGACGGAGGAACAGGGATTTTTGCTGGATGCAACCGGAAGGAAAAACGGACGGGGAGCTTATATCTGCCCGTCTTCGGAATGTCTTGAAAAAGCCATCAAAAACAGAGGATTGGAACGGTCATTTAAACAGGCAATTCCAAAGGAAGTATATGACGAATTGTGTAAGGAGATGAGTGTGCTTGAGTCAAGATAAAGTGTTATCATTTTTGAGCCTTGCTGCAAAAGCCGGTAAACTTGCAAGCGGCGAATTTTCCACAGAAAAGGCAGTAAAAGAGGGAAGAGCTTATCTAGTATTTGTTGCAGGAGATGCTTCGGAGAATACGAAGAAAAAGTTTCGGAATATGTGCGAATTCTATGAAGTACCGATTTATTTTTATGCAGATAAGGATACATTGGGGCATGCAATGGGCAAAGAATTCCGCGCATCGCTGGCTGTTGTTGATGAGAACTTTGCAAAAGGCGTAATAGAGAAGCTGAACAGGATGAATGAAACAATTGCATAGAGGAGGCAGACGTATGACAAAACTACGTGTACATGAATTAGCAAAAGAGCTTGATAAAACAAATAAAGAAGTAATGGATGTTCTGAAAGAAAAACAGGTGGATGTAAAAAGCCATATGAGTACACTTTCAGAAGAAGAGATTGATTTAGTAAAAAAATCTATCGGAGGAGCAAAAGAAGACAGATCAGACGCTCCAAAGAAAAAGAATATCGTTCAGGTGTTCCGTCCGCAAAATACACAGAGCGGCGGAGGTCGTCAGGGAGGACGCCAGCGCCAGAACCAGAACAATAACAATAATGGTAATGCCGGAAGAAGAAATGATGGAGAGCAGAAATTCCAGAAGAAAGGCCGTCCGGATAATGCACAGGGACGTGACGACAGCCGCCGTGACAACCGCCAGGGAGATAACCGTGCAGGACGTCCGACCGGTCAAGGAAGACGTGATGACAGCCGTCGTGACAATCGCCAGGGAGAGAACCGCGGCGAGAGAAGAGATAATTTCCGGGGAAATGAAAACCGTGGTGAAAAACGCGATGGATTCCGCGGCGATAACAGAAGAGATAATGACCGCAGAGATAATTTCAGAGGAAATGACGGACGTGGCGGAGACGGCAGAAGAGACGGCGGACGTCGTGATAACAGTCGCCGTGACAGTATGCCGGCAATTCCGGCACCGGCAGTGGCAGAGCAGAAACCACAGCGTCAGAAAGCAAAAGATAATTATAAATCCAAAAAAGAGAAAGATTACCGCAATAATAATGAGGAGCAGGAAGAACGGATGTCCAAATTAAGCAAACCGGGCAAGAAGCAGAGTGCTCCACAGAAACCGCAGCCAAAAGAAGAGAAACAGGAAGAACAGGTAAAAGTAATTACTGTTCCGGAAACAATTACGATTCAGGAACTGGCAGAAAAAATGAAATTGCAGCCGTCAGCAATCGTGAAGAAACTGTTTATGCAGGGTAAGATTGTGACAGTAAATCAGGAAGTAGATTTTGATACTGCCGAAGAAATTGCAATGGAATTTGATTGTCTTGTAGAGAAGGAAGAAGTCGTAGACGTGATCGAGGAACTTCTGAAAGAGGAAGAAGAGGACGAAAAGAAAATGAAAAAACGTCCGCCGGTTGTCTGTGTTATGGGACACGTTGACCATGGTAAAACCTCTCTTCTGGATGCTCTGCGTGATACAAATGTGACAGACCGTGAGGCCGGAGGTATTACTCAGCATATCGGTGCGTCTGTTGTAACAGTAAACGATGAGAAAATTACATTCCTGGATACACCTGGACACGAAGCATTTACAGCAATGCGTATGCGTGGTGCATCTTCTACAGATATTGCAATTCTTGTTGTAGCAGCAGATGATGGTGTCATGCCGCAGACAGTAGAGGCGATTAACCATGCAAAAGCAGCGGGAATTGAGATTGTAGTTGCGATTAATAAGATTGATAAGCCAAGCGCAAATATCGATCGTGTAAAACAGGAACTGACAGAATATGAATTGATTCCGGAAGATTGGGGCGGAAGTACAATCTTTGTACCGGTTTCTGCTCATACGGGTGAAGGAATTCCGGAATTAATGGAAATGCTCCTTCTGACAGCAGAAATGTTAGAGTTAAAGGCCAATCCAAACCGCCGGGCAAGAGGTCTTGTGATTGAAGGCGAGCTTGACAAAGGAAAAGGACCGGTTGCCACAGTGCTTGTGCAAAAGGGTACACTTCGTATTGGTGACTGTATTGCAGCGGGTTCTGCACATGGTAAAGTAAGAGCAATGATGGATGATAAGGGACGCCGTGTGAAAGAGGCAGGACCTTCTGTTCCAGTTGAAATTCTCGGACTTGATGATGTGCCAAATGCCGGAGAGGTATTTGTCGGATGTAAAAATGAAAAAGAAGCAAGAAGTTTCGCTGAAACATTTATTGCACAGAATAAAGCGAAACTGCTTGATGAGACAAAAGCGAAAATGTCTCTGGATGATCTGTTTAATCAGATTCAGGCAGGAAATGTTAAAGAGCTTGGCGTTGTCATCAAGGCAGATGTACAGGGCTCTGTAGAAGCAATTAAACAGAGTCTGATTAAATTATCAAATGAAGAAGTTGTAATTAAAGTTATTCATGGTGGTGTAGGTGCGATCAATGAATCTGACGTAATTCTGGCATCTGCGTCTAATGCAATTGTAATCGGATTTAACGTACGTCCGGATGCAGCTGCAAAAGATACTGCAGAACGCGAAGGCGTAGATCTTCGTCTCTACCGTGTCATTTATAATATTATTGATGATGTAGAAGCAGCTATGAAAGGTATGCTTGATCCAATATTTGAAGAGAAGGTGCTTGGACATGCAGAAGTACGTCAAACATTTAAAGCATCCGGTGTTGGAACGATTGCAGGTTCTTATGTGCTTGATGGTATTTTTGAGCGTGACTGCAGTGCAAGAGTGATTCGTGATGGTATTGTAATTTTCGACGGTAAGCTTGCATCTTTGAAACGTTTCAAAGATGATGTAAAAGAAGTAAAAGCAGGTTTTGAATGTGGATTTGTATTTGAAAAATATAATGATATCAAAGAAGGAGACCAGGTAGAATCTTACAAAATGGTTGAAATTCCGCGATAGTGAAAAGGGGAAATCTGAATGAGAAAAAACAGCGTTAAGAATACAAGGGTAAATGCGGAAGTACATCGCGAGCTTTGCAGTATTTTAAGAGATGGGATCAAAGATCCGAGAGTAGCCCCAATGACATCAGTTGTAGCAGTAGAAGTAGCACCGGATCTGAAAACATGTAAGGCCTATATCAGTGTATTGGGAGATGAAAAAGCCCAGGAAGATACGCTGAAGGGACTTCAGAGCGCAGAAGGATTTATTCGCCGTGAGTTGGCGCATACATTAAATATGAGAAACACACCGGAGATTAAGTTTGTACTGGATCAGTCTATAGAATATGGTGTAACTATGTCAAAGAAAATTGATGATGTAACAAAGCATCTGAAACGGGATGAAGTATCAGAGAGTGGTTCAGAAAGCGGAGATGAATAATATGTTAAAAGAAATGCTGTGCAATGTAAAAACAGTTGCGATCAGTGGTCATATCCGTCCGGACGGGGACTGTATCGGTTCCTGTCTGGGGCTTTGCCGCTATCTGAAAGATGAATATCCGCAGATTCAGACGGACGTTTATCTGGAAGAATTCAGACCGGTCTTCCGGTTTCTGAGTGGTGCAAAAGAAGTTCACCATGACCTTGAGGGAGCTCCGGTATATGATCTCTTTATCGCACTTGACTGTGGAGACAGAGAGCGGCTCGGATTCTCGGTAAAATTATTTGATGAAGCACGACATACTTTATGTGTGGATCATCACATCAGCAATCAGGCGTTTGCTGAGAAGAACTATATTGTTCCGGATGCCAGTTCGACAAGTGAACTTGTGTATCGGCTGACGGAAGGTGTAGGAATCTCTAAGGAAGCAGCAGAAGCATTGTATATGGGCATTGTACATGATACGGGCGTGTTCCAGTATTCCTGTACAGCTCCTGAGACAATGGAGACAGCGGCGGCGCTAATGAGAACAGGAATTGACGCGCCGCGGATTATTGAAGAAACCTTTTTTCAGAAAACATATGAACAGAACCGGATACTTGGGAAAATGCTGTTTGACAGCAAATTATATATGGAGGAACGCTGTATTGCCGTATCATTGTCTATAGAAGAAATGAAAAAGTTTCATGTAACGGCAAAAGATGTAGATGGTGTTGTCAGCCAGCTTCGTAATACAAAAGGGGTAGAACTTGCAGTCTTTTTGTATGAAGTTGCGCCGGGCGAATACAAGGCAAGCCTTAGATCTTCTGATAGGATTGATGTAAGCAGGCTCGCAGGAAAGTTTGGCGGGGGCGGGCATAAGAAGGCGTCTGGATTTAATATGAAAGAGTCGCCGGAAGAGATTATTCGTCTTGTGATAGAGGCAGCGCAGATACAGATTGCGGATTCGCAAGAAGAAACAGTGCCGGAATCCGGCACAGCGGAGGAAGCATAATGTATCACGGAGTTATTAACATTTATAAAGAAAAAGGATTTACATCCCATGATGTTGTTGCAAAGTTGCGGGGAATCCTTAAACAGAAAAAGATTGGACATACAGGCACGCTTGACCCAGATGCGGAAGGCGTGCTTCCGGTTTGTCTTGGGAAAGCGACAAAATTATGCGATCTTTTGACAGAAAAAGATAAAGTATATGAAACGGTACTGCTGTTAGGAAAAAAGACAGATACGCAGGATATTACCGGAACAGTGTTAGAAGAAAAAGATGCATCAGGATTGACAGAAGAGAGTGTGCAGGAAGCGATTTTTTCCTTCGCTGGAGTGTACAATCAGATTCCGCCAATGTATTCTGCATTGAAAGTGGGCGGAAAAAAACTTTATGAGCTGGCACGGGAAGGAATTACTGTGGAGCGCAAAGCAAGGCAGGTAACAATCCACAAGATTGTAATCCAGAAGATTGAGTTGCCGAGAGTGTATATGGAAGTCAGTTGTTCAAAGGGAACGTATATCCGGACGCTCTGTCATGATATCGGTGAAAAGCTTGGAACCGGCGGCTGCATGGAAAAACTGCTTCGCACAAAGGTAGAGAGATTTCAGATAAAAGACAGTATTCATCTGGAAGAAGTCAGAGAATTGGTGCTTTCAGGAGAACTGGAGCAAATACTGATTCCGATTGATGAAATGTTTTCCCAGTATAGGAAACTGACTGTTTCAGAACGGTATGAAAAACTTCTGTATAATGGAAATGCGCTACCGGAAAAAACGGCTGGACAGATCAGCGATTCAGGAGAAATATATCGGATCTATGATCGACAGGGAACATTTATCGGTCTTTATCAGCATGACGAAAAAGGGCAGCAGCTAAAACTGCTCAAAATGTTCTGGGACAGAAATGAGAATGGATAAAAGAGGAAAAACAGATGCAGTGTATAGTAGATTTGGAAGACTATCAGGAAACGTGCGGCGCTGCAATCACATTGGGAAAATTTGATGGACTGCATCGGGGACATCAGATTCTGCTTCGAAAAGTAAGAGCATATGCTGAAGCAGAGGCACTAAAGAGTGTGGCATTTGTTTTTGATATGTCGGTATTTTATCAGAAAATGAAAAAAGAATATCAAGTGCTGATGACGAAGGAAGAACGCAGGGAACAGCTGAAAGGACGAATTGATTATCTGGTGGAGTGTCCGTTTACAGATGAGATTCGTACGATGGATGCAGAAGTATTTATTCGAGACATTCTTGTGGGGAAATTCCATGCGAAACGGATCGTAGTTGGAACAGATTATTTTTTCGGCTATCAAAAACAGGGAAACTACAGACTTCTGGAACAGTGTCAGGATAAATATGGCTATCAGGTCGAGGTAGTGGAAAAACTCTGGTATATTGACCGGGAAATCAGCAGTACCTACCTAAGAGAAGAAGTGTCAGCGGGGAGAATGAATGCTGTGGCAAAGATGCTCGGACATCCTTACCGGATACTCGGAACAGTGGAACACGGAAGGGAATTAGGAAGAAAACTCGGTATCCCGACGATGAATGTACCAATCAGCGAAGAGAAACTGCTTCCGCCGAATGGAGTATATGCAGCACAGGCTCATATGAACGGAATATGGTACAGTGGAATTGCCAACATTGGAAGGAAGCCTACTGTAGAGCAAAACGGAGCTGTGCTGGCAGAAATCCATTTATTTGATTTCTCCGGAGATGCCTATGGCAGCAGAATTGAAATTGATCTGTATGATTTCCGCAGATCAGAGAAGAAATTCGATTCTATTGAAGAACTGAAAAGCTGTATGCAGAAGGATATCGCATATGGAAAGCGTTATTTTTGTACTGCAGGGAAACAGATGGAAGACTGTGTGTGATACAGAGAGTAAGTGTGAGAAAAATAAGACTTGACAAATAAATATGTGGCATGTTAAGATGTCCAAGTATGAGTAAGCCGGTGTTCAGTAGACGGATCACTCCGACCGCTGCTTAATGCCAGGTGTGAATTAGATAAAAGGAGGAATTGTGACAATGATCGCAAAAGAAAAGAAACAGGCTATTATCAAAGAATATGGAAGATGTGAAGGTGATACAGGTTCACCGGAAGTTCAGGTTGCTATTCTTACAGCAAGAATCAACGAACTGACAGATCACTTCAAAGCTAACCCGAAGGATCATCATTCAAGAAGAGGTCTTTTAAAGATGGTTGGACAGAGAAGAGGTCTTCTTGCATACTTAAAAGAAGTAGATATTGAAAGATATCGTTCTCTGATCGAACGTCTTGGATTAAGAAAGTAATCATAGAGATGATAAGGAAAGCGCTGGCGGATGCCGGCGCTTTTTCTAATAGAATTCCGGCATAAAGAGGATTTGGTTTTGCCAAGAAATTCATATTGTAAATTGCATGTTTTTATTAAGTGTGATATACTAAATGAGATTGTGATCAGACAGAACACCCGAGACCACTGAAAAGTATATTTGAAAAATATATTTTTCAGTAGTTTCGGTTATGGCTGTTCGCAAGAAAGAGAATTTAAGGAGAGAATATATGTTTAAAAAATTTGAAATGGAATTAGCTGGCAGAACACTGCGCGTAGATATCGGACGTGTAGCTGCTCAGGCAAATGGCGCAGCTTTTATGCACTATGGCGATACAGTTGTATTGTCTACAGCAACAGCATCAGATAAGCCAAGAGAAGGAATTGATTTCTTCCCGTTAAGTGTAGAATATGAAGAAAAATTATATGCCGTTGGTAAAATCCCGGGAGGTTTTAATAAGAGAGAAGGAAAAGCAAGCGAGCATGCAATTTTGACTTCCCGCGTGATTGACCGTCCGATGCGTCCGCTGTTCCCGAAAGATTATCGCAATGATGTTACATTAAACAATATGGTAATGTCTGTAGATCCACAGTGCAATCCGGAAGTTGTTGCAATGCTTGGTTCTTCAATTGCGACTTGTATATCAGATATTCCGTTTGATGGTCCGTGCGCGGCAACACAGGTTGGTATGATTGATGGAGAACTGATCATTAACCCGACATTGGCACAAAAAGACGTATCAGATCTTCAACTGACAGTTGCATCTACAAAAGAGAAAGTAATCATGATTGAAGCCGGAGCCAATGAGATTCCGGAAGCAAAGATGATTGAAGCAATTTTTAAAGCACATGAAGTAAATCAGGAAATCATTGCTTTCATTGAGACTATCGTTGCAGAAGTAGGAAAAGAAAAACATGCTTATGAGAGCTGTGCAATTCCGGAAGAACTGTTTGCAGCAATCCGTGAGATCGTATCTCCGGAGGAAATGGAAGCAGCAGTATTTACAGATGAGAAACAGATCCGTGAAGAAAATATTCGTGTCATCACAGAGAAACTTGAAGAAGCATTTGCAGAAAATGAAGAATGGCTGCCTCTGATTGGAGAAGCGCTTTATCAGTATCAGAAGAAGACTGTGCGCAAGATGATTTTGAAAGATCACAAACGTCCGGATGGAAGAGCAATTGAACAGATCCGTCCACTGGCAGCAGAAGTTGACATCATTCCGCGTGTACACGGTTCAGCTATGTTTACAAGAGGACCGACTCAGATCTGCAATATTTGTACATTGGCTCCGCTTTCTGAAGCGCAGAGACTGGATGGTCTGGATGAAACAGAGACATCTAAGAGATATATGCATCACTATAACTTCCCGTCATATTCTGTTGGGGAGACAAAACCATCCAGAGGACCGGGACGCCGTGAGATTGGACATGGAGCGCTTGCAGAGCGTGCGCTTGTGCCGGTACTTCCGACAGAAGAGGAGTTCCCATATGCAATCCGTACTGTTTCTGAGACATTTGAATCGAACGGTTCCACTTCTCAGGCCAGTGTATGTGCATCCAGCCTTTCATTGATGGCAGCCGGCGTTCCGATTAAGAAACCAGTTGCAGGTATTTCCTGTGGTCTTGTGACAGGAGATTCAGACGATGACTACATCATCTTGACAGATATTCAGGGACTGGAAGATTTCTTTGGAGATATGGACTTTAAAGTAGCAGGTACAAAAGACGGTATTACAGCAATTCAGATGGATATTAAGATCCACGGTCTGACAAGACAGATTATTGAGGAAGCAATTGCACGTACAAGAACAGCAAGATTCCATATTCTTGATGAAGTAATGAATCCGGTAATCGCTGAGGCACGCCCGGAGGTAGGAGAGTTTGCACCAAAGATCCGTCAGATGAAGATTGATCCGGCAAAGATTGGCGATGTCGTAGGACAGAGAGGAAAGACGATCAATGCAATCATCGAACAGACAGGTGTTAAGATTGACATTGCAGATGATGGATTTGTTTCTGTCTGTGGTGTAGATGCGGAAGCAATGGATAGAGCGATGCGCATGATTGCTATTATTGTGACAGATTTTGAAGCAGGTCAGGTGTTCGAAGGAACAGTTGTCAGCATCAAAGAATTCGGTGCATTTGTTGAATTTGCACCGGGTAAAGAAGGAATGGTACACATTTCTAAGATTTCAAAAGAGAGAATCAATCATGTGGAAGATGTTCTGACATTGGGAGATCATGTGAAAGTAGTATGTCTTGGAAAAGACAAGCTTGGAAGAATCAGCTTCAGTATGAAAGACGTTGCAGAATAACAGTATATTGTAAAGGAAGGACAGAAGAAAATTCTGTCCTTTTTTTGTTCTAATCTATACAGCATGTCTCATATACATGGTGTAAAGAGGTGACAAATATGAAAATAGAAAATAGGCAAAAAGAAAAACAGATTTTGAAAATTCTTCCGGCCGTAATCGGGCGTCTGATTCGGGAATCGAATATTCCTTTTGAAGAATTAGAGGAAATAAGATTAAGGACAGGCAATCCGCTAATCTGTGTTGCAGGGAGTGGGGAACAGATGCTTCCTGACAGGAGAGATCCGCATATCGTAACGGGACAGGAACTTGCAGAAGCTCTGGAGTATGTGAGCCGCTATTCTTTTTATGCTTTTGAGCAGGAAATGCGACAGGGATTTCTGACAATTGAGGGCGGACACCGGGTTGGTCTGACTGGAAAGGTTGTAATGGAGCAGGGAAGGATTAAGACGATGACTTACATTTCTTCTATGAATATTCGTATTGCCCATGAAGTAAAAGGGTGCGCAGAACCGTTGATTCCGTATCTTGTGAAAGAGAAGCGGATTAGTCATACGTTGATTATTGCACCCCCAAGATGTGGAAAGACAACCATTTTACGAGATTTGATCAGAATTGTATCGAATGGTTCAGAAAAAGTAAAAGGTTCGGTAGTAGGGGTTGTAGATGAACGCTCAGAAATTGGAGGGTGTTATATGGGGATCGCTCAAAATGAATTGGGGATCCGGACAGATATTCTTGACTGCTGCCCGAAAGAAGAAGGCATGTTGATGCTGATTCGTTCAATGGGACCGGAGGTACTGGCAGTAGATGAGATTGGTTCGCAAAATGAAGTCAGTGCTTTGGAGTATGCGATGCACTGTGGATGTCGGCTGATTGCCAGTGTGCATGGAGAGTCGTTGGAGGAAGTAAGAAAACGTCCATTTCTGTCAGAGCTGATTAAGCAAAAGCGATTTGATCGATATGTCATTCTGGAACACCAGGAACATGCGGGACGTATCAGAGAAATTCTTGATGAAAATGGCGCAACAGTCATAGATGGAGAATTGTTATGTACATAAAAATACTGGGGAGCTTGATGGTGCTTGGAGCATCTGCCTGGACTGGATTCTGGCTGGGAGATCGATACTATCAGAGAGTAGATATGCTCCGTCAGTGGCGGAAAACGCTTTGTTTTATCGAGGGAGAGGTAAGATACTGTCAGGTTCCTCTTGCAGAGGTATTTGCCCGAGTCGGAAAACGCAGTGGAAAAAATTG
>CAUCYJ010000045.1:0-14092 GCA_958446945.1 uncultured Lachnospiraceae bacterium
AAAAGCATTCCGATATATTTATCATGGCGGAATACACTTTTAATTTTCTTCTCAACAGTGATCGTCTCTCCCGGCTGCGGCTTATCTTTTCCGTGAAAAATCATCATAGAACTGCTGCCGACCAAAACCGACGTTTCATTTCCTATGAAATATCCCTCCGGAATAATCTCATTCGGATAGGATTTGGAGAACACTTCATAGTTATTTACTCCACTGTCTTTTCCTCCGAAATTATAATAAACTACGTTGGTACTGATCTGACTGTTCTCGACTTTGAGATATGACACCATCAAGAGTTTACCGTCATCTGAAATCGACACTTCCACAGGATAACCGCTTGTACTGACTGCAATTTTATGCTCTGCAAGAAGATTTCCTTCTGCATCATAACAGACGACCTTAGGACTGAGTTCTTCTTTCAGAATCGCAGCTACAATTCCCTGTTCAGAAACATCTATCTTTTCAATCGGTAAATTTGTCTGAATCTCACCTTTTACTCCAGTCTCCTGAAAAACGATCATATGATTGCCGCCATTATCTGCAATCACTCCTGTCTTTTCTCCCAGTACAAGCACAGGAGTTGCCATCTGGTAAGACTGGTTCCATTTCTCTCTTCCCTTTTTATTCAGCAGAGAGATCCCATCCTTGCTGTACTTGATAACAGAATCCGCAAACACCTCATAACTACTGTTGTGATACTGTTCTTCCTGATATTTCTGCACGATCCTCGTCTTTGTAAACGTATGATATGTGATATACCAATAACTGACAGAAACTAAAAGAACAATAGCTGCCGCAATGACCGTAACGCGAATTCTATGATTTCTTCTATGTCGTTTGATTTTTTCCTGCATTTCCTGCATCTCAGCATCTGATTCATGCAGCTCTGTGATTACTTCGTTAACAATCTTCCCGGCTGTATCTTCCTCTTGCTGGACGACATGCAGATTATTGTTTTCTTTTTTCTTCATGCGTATTCCTTTTCTGTCAAATACTTTTCTACATGTAATCTTTTTTATTATACCACAGAAAGCGCTTTCTACGGTAGTAATATTTTCTGCCCAATAAAAATCAGATTCCCATCCTGCAGTCCATTCATTCTGCAGATTGCATCCACATGCGAAATGTCACCATACACTTTTTTGCTGATACTGTCAAGCGTATCCCCTTTTTGTACAACATAAAAATCATCTTCACAAAGGACAGCTCCGGACGAAGCTTCCACTGCCTCTTCTTCGAGAATGCTCCCTGCAGTTTCTGTCTGCCCGGTATCATTGGTATTATTCTGCTCTGCATCATCCCGCCCGGCTTCTGCCACATCTTCCTGTTCGATCTCAGATGGATTTTCTGCCGCCACATCCACCGCATCCACTTCAGAAAGATCCGGTTTTTCTATCACATCTTCACTAACCATCTGTATCGCTTCTTCCTTCACCTCTCCTTTTGCCAGAAGTTCCAATGACTTCTGCGCTGTTTTCATACGATCATAATTATTCAAAAGCGTTACTCCAACTACAAGCGCCACAACAATTATAAGAGTGGTTACTGCTGTCGTCCATCTGCGCGGCTTTGTTCGTGTATTTTGTTCCATTTTTTCTCTTACAATACTACGAAAATTCTTTGCAGCCTGATCTTCAACAGTTTCACTGGGAGTCATTCCTGTCTGTCTGCGTTTTGTGATCATATAATTCTGCATATCGGGATTTTTCTCATAATAAATATAATGTCCTCCGATTTCTAAAAGATCATGATATTTATAAGCAAAAAACATTTCCTCTTTCGTCGCGGTATCCCGTATAATAAATACCGTATTCGTCTTAGGAAATGTTTTCTCGTGTATTTTTATAATATTCTCATTTGTTTCTGCCTTCCGTCCCGGCAGCGCCAGAAACCATCCAACCAGTTCTCCGTCATGGAAATATTTCTCTTTCTCTTCTCTCATTTTTTTCACATATGTATCATCCACCAGCGGTTCTCCATCTTTCAAAGGCAGCTCGTCCATCTGTACTACTCCCGAAATATAGACACACTGTTGATCCTCGATCATTATCTGTGTCCCTACAAGAAATGCTCCCACTGCATTTTCTTCGTTGTAATCGCATAGCTGATTCAGAAACGTATCTACATAATCTTCCACATAGATTTTGGGACTGTCACTCACGTTGCCGATCTGCCTTACATTTTTTGGAAATTGCTGTTCCATAAAATCCTCACCCCATCTGATATATTTTTGCTAATCATACCACTGGAAAAGAGCTGATTTTAGCAAATCCTGTCGCAGAAATCAAAAAGTTTTCGACAAAAAAGCTGTGACAAGACTCATTTCTATTCAATCCTGCCACAGCAATCTGCACTTTTCTTCTATACTACTTTATGACCTTTCTTTTTGTAACGTCTGCTCGTCTCACAGGCGCCGCAATATTTATCTGTCAGCGTTGTAATCCACCCTTCTTTTGTCTTTGGAATATGCATCGCCGTTACCGGCCACATATGATTTAGAATGACATCTTTCTCAATATGATTCAACTCAAAAAACTTGGAAGCATTTTTCAGTGCGACTTTCGGATGCGTCAGTCCATGAAAATGATCTCCCGTTTCTTTTGTATGTGTATGCCAGTCATACAAAAAGAGATCGTGGAGCATCCCGGCTCTCGCTGCGGATCTGGCGTCCAGATGAAAGAATCTGCACCAGTGATAGTTGTAATATGCAACATTCATACAATGCTGATAGCAATTCGTAGAACCATGATGCGGATAGAGTTTCATTCTAAGCACGACCGGATGCATTGCGACATCTTTAACACACTCCCAGAATTCCTCTTTCCACTCACGCCTGCAGCTGTGAAGCTTTCCCGCTGCCTTGCGCCTGAACTGCAGCGGATACATATCACGAATATCCAGGCCCGTAATCTTAATCTTTTCCATTTATGTTATGCAAGAAATGCTTTTACTTTGCGGTAAATGCTTTCGCCGTCCAGCTCAAACTTCTTAATCAATTCAAGCGCCGGACCTGACTCTCCAAAAGTATCGTTCACACCAATTTTCTTTACGGGTACCGGATAATTCTCTGCAAGCACATCGCAGACAGCACTTCCAAGCCCACCGATCACAGAATGTTCTTCCACTGTAATCACTTTGCCGCATTCTTTCGCTGAAGAAATAATCAGTTCTTCATCAATCGGTTTGATTGTATGAATATTGACTACTTTTACCTGAATACCGTCTTCCTCCAAAAGTTTTGCTGCCTGAAGAGCTTCATTTACTTCAAGTCCTGTCGCAAAAATAACTGCATCTTTTCCCTCTCGCAGAACAATTCCCTTACCAAGTTCAAAATGATAATCCGGCTGATCATTAATTACCGGCACTGCCAGTCTTCCAAATCTCATGTACACCGGCCCTACATGTTCGTATGCAGCTTTCACAGCCGCTCTTGCCTCTACATCATCAGACGGGTTAATCACAACCATTCCCGGAATCGTACGCATAAGAGCAATGTCTTCATTACACTGATGTGTTGCACCATCTTCTCCTACAGAGATTCCTGCGTGTGTCGCACCAATCTTCACATTCAAATGAGGATATCCAATAGAGTTTCTGACCTGCTCAAATGCACGTCCTGCTGCAAACATCGCAAAAGAACTGGCAAATGGTACCTTTCCTGCTGCTGCAAGTCCTGCTGCTACCCCCATCATATTTCCTTCTGCAATTCCACAGTCAATATGACGTTCCGGAAATTCCTTCATGAAAATAGATGTTTTTGTTGCTCCCGCAAGGTCCGCATCCAGTACGACAACCTCCGGATGCTCTTTTCCAAGTTCCACAAGCGCATTTCCGTAGCTTTCTCGTGTTGCAATCTTCTTTACTTCTGACATAGTGCGGCACCTTCTTTCTCAAGTTCTTCCATTGCGGCTTCATACTGTTCTGCATTCGGAGCCACACCATGCCAAGATGCTTTATTCTCCATAAAGGAAACACCTTTTCCTTTTACAGTTTTTGCGATAATGGCTGTTGGCTGTCCTTTTGTCATGCGTGCTTCTTTAAATGCCGCATCCAGCGCGTCAAAATCATGTCCATCTACATTGATTACATGGAAATTAAACGCCTCAAATTTCTTATCGATCGGATAAGGTGAATTGACATCTTCAATTTTTCCGTCAATCTGCAATCCGTTGTTATCAACAATTACAACAAGGTTATCCAGATGTCTGTGACCGGCAAGCATAGAAGCTTCCCATACCTGTCCTTCCTGGATTTCTCCATCTCCCAGAAGTGTATATACACGATAATCCTCTCCGGATAATTTGGCAGAGATTGCCATTCCTACTGCTGCTGAAATGCCCTGCCCAAGAGATCCACTTGACATATCTACTCCCGGAATATGCTTCATATCCGGATGACCCTGAAGATAAGAACCCACATGACGAAGTGTTGTCAAATCTTCTACTGGGAAAAATCCGCGGTTTGCAAGCGCTGCATAATATCCCGGAGCTGTATGTCCTTTAGACAATACAAAACGATCTCTGTCTGCTTTCTTTGGATCTTTCGGATCAATATTCATCTCTTCAAAAAACAAATACGCATAAATATCTGCTGCAGATAAAGATCCGCCCGGATGACCTGATTTCGCGTGAAATACACCGGTCACTGCTCCTTTACGAATTTCATTTGCAGCCTTCATTAATTCTGGCTTATTCATATTCTCCTCCTGAATCTACTGCCTTCTACTCACCGAAAACAGCCTTATAATCTGCTTGGAACTTCTCAATCCCCTGTGTTGTCAGCGGATGTTTTGTCATCTGCTCAATTACCTTATATGGAACCGTTGCAATGTCAGCTCCCGCAAGAGCACATTCCGTCACATGCACTGTTGTGCGAATGCTTGCCGCAATAATCTCTGTTTCAATCTCGTGAACATCAAAAATTTCTGCAATCTCCGCAATCAACTCTGCTCCTGCCATATTGATATCATCAAGCCGTCCTACAAACGGTGATACATACGTCGCTCCTGCTCTTGCTGCAAGCAGCGCCTGGTTTGCTGAAAAAATCAATGTCACATTCGTTTTGATTCCTTCTGCCGAAAGTACTTTCACAGCTTTCAGCCCTTCCGGTGTCATTGGAATCTTTACAACCATATTCGGATGAATCTTTGCAATCTCGCGTCCTTCTGCAATCATTCCTTCCGCATCTACTGTCGTAGCTTTTACTTCTCCGCTGATCGGACCATCTACAATAGATGCAATTTCTGCGATCACTTCCTCAAAGATACGCCCTTCTTTCGCAATGAGGGACGGGTTTGTTGTTACACCGCAAATAACTCCCATATCATTTGCTTTTTTAATTTCTTCAACATTTGCCGTATCAATAAAAAATCTCATGACGTTTCCTCCTTATCAATGAGTATTTTGTTTCTATCTTGATTATAGCGATGCCCTCTCCCCAGGTCAATAGTCTTATAACTGAGTCCGCCCCTCTAAAGCCCTAAGAAGCGTTACTTCATCAATATATTCCAAATCTCCTCCAACCGGAACTCCACTGGCAATCCGGCTGACTTTAATACCGGTCGGTTTAATCAGTTTACTAATATACATTGCCGTTGTTTCTCCTTCCAGACTGGAATTCGTTGCAATAATTACTTCATCCACATCTCCCTGAAGCCGTTCCATCAATTCTTTTAGTTTAATATCCCCAGGCCCGATTCCAAGCATTGGAGATATTGCACCATGCAGTACATGATATACTCCATTGTACTTACCTGTTTTCTCATACGCCGCCAGATCTCTTGTCGTTTCCACTACCATAATCGTCTTATGATCTCTTTCACTATTCCTGCAAACCGGGCATTCTTCCTGATCCGTTAATGTATAACATGTCTTGCAATAACGCACATTATGCCTTGCACTAACCATTGTTTCTGCCAACTTATCAACCTGTTCCTCCGGCATATTAATCATATGAAATGCTAAACGCTGAGCCGATTTCGGGCCGATTCCTGGAAGTCTTGACAATTCCTCAATTAGCTTTCCTATCTGGCTTCCATAGTAATCCATCTTTCTTCTCCTTCTTTCGGATTAGAATAATCCCGGCATTCCGCCGCCAAATCCGCCTGTCAGTTTAGACATTGCGGAAGAAGACTCTGCCTCCACCTGTCTGAGTGCTTCATTTGTGGCTGCTACGATCAGATCCTGAAGCATTTCGATATCATCCGGATCTACAATTTCTTCTTCCAGTTTCACACGGAGCACTTCGCGTTTTCCGGAAACTGTTACTTCAACTGCACCGCCTCCTGCCGTTGCTGAAAATTCCTTTGTTTCAAGCTCTTTTGCCTGCTCTTCCATCTGACGCTGCATTTTCTGTGCCTGTTTCATTAAATTAGCCATATTCCCCGGCATTCCGCCTCCTGGAAATCCACCTCTTTTTGCCATAGTTACATCCTCCATTCACAATTCTTTTAAACAATCTGTTTTCTCATTAATCTTCCACAGTAATATCCATGTGGACTACTTTCTCAATATCTACAAAACAATCATCAAACCGACGTCCATCATCCATCTTTCGTACTTCAATCTCGACTGTTTTGCCGGTCTTTGCCTCGATAAGCTGACGCAGCTCTTCTTTATGCTCTTCCGATCCCACAATGCTGGCTGAAATTTCATCCGGCATTACAATCATAAGCTGATCCATACTGCCAACGCTAAGTCTTGCCTGCTTCAAATAATTTCGAAGCATCGGCGATGCTTCGCTGCTGATAGAACGGAAGTTTGACGCCACATTACGCACTTCTTCTTTCAATGCTTTCTCCAGTTTAGGCTTTTCCTTCTTCGCCGGAATCCCCTCCAACTGATGATGCTGATATGCAGTTTCCGGGAGCATTGCCGTAAAATCGCCGCACTCAAGTTTCTCTTCCACAGCCCGTATCCGCTCCAGAAGGCTATCATCCCGCACTTCCATCTGCGGCCGGCACATTTTAATAAGCGCAACTTCAAGCATCACTCTTTTCTGTGTCGCATATTTCATTTGACCGCTCAATTCTGAAAAAATACGAATATATCGAAGAAGTGTATCATCTTCAATCATCTCTGCCTCTTCTTTCAACTGTGCAAGATTTTCCGTAGAAACATCCAACACGTCTTCCATATTATCAGAACTCTTTATGAATAGCAAGTTTCTTAAATACCACGTAAAATCAGCAGTCAACTGTCCAAGTTCCCTTCCCTGCATTACCAGTTCTTCTACACTGTGCATCACTGCAGATACGTCTCTTTTTAATACATTCCGAAGGAGCATACTAAATACATCTGTATCCACCGCTCCAAGCACCTCAAGCACATGGTCATATGTTAACTTCTGTCCAAGATAAAAAGCAATACACTGATCAAGAAGGCTAAGCGCATCCCGCATAGATCCATCTGCCGCTTTCGCAATATAGCGTATCGCCTTCTCCTCAACTTCTACTTGCTCCTGCTGCATCAGGTCATTCATCCGCGCTGCTATTGTATCAATCGTAATTCTCTTAAAATCATATCTCTGACATCTTGACAATATCGTGATCGGAATCTTATGAGCCTCTGTCGTTGCCAAAATAAAAATCACATATTCCGGCGGCTCTTCCAAGGTTTTTAGAAGTGCATTAAACGCACCAATGGAAAGCATATGCACTTCATCAATGATATAGACTTTATATCTCCCCTCTGTCGGACGATAAGCAACTTCCTCCCTGATCTCTCTGATATTATCTACACCATTATTAGATGCCGCATCAATTTCAATCACATTCATAGAAGTTCCGGCCGCGATCGCTCTGCACATTTCACATTCGCCGCAGGGACTTCCATCTACCGGGTGTTGACAATTCACAGCTCTTGCAAATATTTTTGCCACCGTTGTCTTTCCGGTACCTCTCGTTCCGCAGAACAGATAAGCATGTCCGATCCGTTCTGCCCTAATCTGGTTTTTTAACGTTGTCACGATATGATCCTGTCCTTTTACATCTTCAAATTCCGCCGGACGGAACTTTCTGTATAAGGCAGTATATGACATTTTTCAACCCCCCATATCTTTTTATTGTTCTTCTCTATTCGTCTCCAAAGCTGATGCCGGTCATCTTTGCCTCTTTAATGATTGCCGCATTTGGATCAACAGTCTTAAGCTTGCCCGCAACTTCCTGAAGCGGAACTTTACCAATCTCTCCATTACGGATACCTACCATATAACCAAATTCCTTCTTCAAAATCAGCTGCGCGGCAACTGCACCAAGCCGCGTTGCCAAAACACGATCATAAGCACAAGGGGATCCGCCTCTCTGCGTATGTCCAGGAACCGTCACACGAACTTCATTTTCACATCTTGCCGATATTTCTTCTGCAATTTTGTATGCGACAGATGGGTATTTCTTCTTCGCCTGTTTTTCTTTCAGCTCTTTCTTAGACATCTGAGCTTCTTTCTTGGAAATGGCTCCTTCCGCTACCGCAAGTATCGTAAAACGTTTTCCCGCCTTAGCCCGTTTATTAATAGCCTTAGCGATTACATCCGGATCATACGGTATCTCCGGAAGCAAAATAATATCTGCACCTCCGGCAATTCCTGCATGCAATGTTACCCAACCAACTTTATGTCCCATTACTTCTACAATAAATACACGGCTGTGAGATGTTGCCGTTGTATGGATACAGTCAATTGTATTCGTAGCAATACCTACCGCGCTCTGAAATCCAAATGTCATATCTGTTCCCCAGAGGTCGTTATCAATTGTCTTTGGCAGTGTAATAATATTCAATCCTTCTTCCCGAAGCATATTCGCTGTCTTATGAGTTCCATTCCCCCCAAGAATTACAAGACAATCCAGATTCAGTTTATGATAAGTATGTTTCATCGCTTCTACCTTATCAAGCCCATTCGCATCCGGAACTCTCATCAGTTTAAACGGCTGTCTTGATGTTCCCAGTATTGTTCCTCCAAGTGTCAGGATTCCAGAAAAATCCTTTGAAGTCAACATCTCAAAGTTAGAGTACATCAATCCTTTATATCCTTCTTTAAATCCATAAATTTCTATCTCATCTACAACTGAGCAGAGTGACTTTACAACTCCACGCATCGCTGCATTAAGCGCCTGACAATCTCCACCGCTTGTTAACATTCCTATACGCAACATATCTGCACATCCCTTCCACTAACAATTCACTTGTTTTGATTTTTTTATTATATCCTATTTTACTATTGAATGTAAAGTAGATCGATTTGCCCAACACTATGACTTTGTGGTATAATGTTGTCATATATTCATTTTATAAACAAAAGGAAGAAATAACATGTATTTCGTAAGGAGGCTTCGTATTATTATGGAACGAAACGATTTATGCTGGTGCGGAAGCGGCAAAAAATATAAAAAATGTCACATGGCAATGGAAGAACGGCTTGCCATTTTGGAAGAACAGGGACATATCGTCCCAACACGATCCATCATCAAAACTCCTGCTCAGATTGAAGCAATCCGCAAAAGCGCAGACTTAAATACAGCAGTACTCGATCACGTTGCAGCTCATATCCACGCGGGAATGTCTACAGAAGATATCGATAAACTTGTGTATGATTTTACTACCGCACACGGCGGAATCCCCGCGCCGCTTGGATACGAGGGATTTCCAAAAAGTGTCTGCACTTCTATCAACAATGAGATCTGTCATGGAATTCCTGACGAAAATATCATCCTTCAGGAAGGCGATATCATTAATGTAGACGTTTCCACGATTCTGAATGGTTATTTTTCAGACGCATCTCGAATGTTCTGCATCGGCAGCGTATCTGAACGCGCAAAAAAGATTGTACGTGTAGTAGAAGAATGTGTGGAACTTGGACTTGCACAGGCAAAACCATGGAATCACCTCGGAGATATTGCAGATGCAATCAACACTCATGCACAGGCTAACGGCTATTCTGTCGTAGAAGATATTGGAGGCCACGGAATCGGACTGGAATTCCACGAAGATCCATTTGTCAGCTATGTCACTCCAAAAGGCTCTGAGATGGTTCTCGTCCCTGGAATGATGTTTACAATCGAACCTATGATCAACGAAGGTTCCCCTGACTTCTTTGTAGACGAAGACAATGGATGGACTGTTTATACAGAAGACGATGGACTTTCTGCTCAGATTGAATATATGGTTCTGATCACAGAGGACGGAGCAGAAATCCTCACAAAATAAATTCTCCATTAGGGAGGTAACACTATGAAATATGATATCGAAAAACATCTTCTCCCCCTTACAGGCGCTCACAATACGAGGGAACTTGGCGGTTATCCAACCCGGGATGGACGCTTTACTAAAAAAGGCTGTTTTCTTCGAGGAGACAACACAAATCATCTTACCCAATCAGACATCGATTTCCTGCGCGGATATCCGGTTGTTCTTGCTGTTGACTTAAGAAGCGCCGGCGAACTCCTAAAAGCACCTTCTCTTCTTGAGAAGGTGCCGGATATTCATTATAAAAATGTAACAATGGCTGACGAAATGAATTCCAATGAATTTCTCGGAGTTTTTCCAGATACAATGGGAGATATGTATATTGATCTTCTAGAAACATCTAAGATTCGTTTTGGACGTGTTTTTCAGCTGTTTACTGCCCATATGCATAATGGTACCTGTCTGTTTCACTGTATGGCCGGAAAGGACCGTACCGGACTTGTTTCCATGCTTCTTCTTGAACTTGCCAATGTGGATGATGATATTATTATTGAAGATTATGCCGCTACCCAAGTATTTCAGGAAGATTTAAGGATACAACAGCTCGAATTTCTGGAGCAGCAGGGCATCTCAGTTCCTGAACGAGTGCTTCTGTCGGAACCACAGAATATTGAAGCCGCTCTCTCACATCTTCGTCTTCGATACGGCGGAGCAAGAGGTTATCTAAAAGAATGTGGTATTAAGAATGATGATCTGGATTCTCTTATCTGGCACTTCGTAGAATAAAAATTAAGATTTATTATTTTATAGCAAAAAAGACGCCTTTTCTGGCGTCTTTTTCATTCATGCTTTTGTCTGCTGCTAGACAAAAAAATAGAGCGGGTGATGGGAATCGAACCCACGTATCTAGCTTGGAAGGCTAGTGTTCTACCATTGAACTACACCCGCATGTTTTATATTTATTTGTCTGTCTCTTGCTGACAAAAAGTATTCTATAACATTGTTTACTAAATGTCAACACTTTTTTTCACTTTTTTTATTTTTTTATTTTATAGCAACAAAATCATCAGTAGATTCCCCTGTAAAGATTGCACTGCTTCAGAAAATAGATTATCATGAGACTACGAAAGGACGTAAAAAATATGAAAAACGGTTTTTATTCCTCTGGCGAATTCGCCCGCATGGCTCATGTCACATTGCGTACGATACGGTACTATGATAAACAGAATATTTTAAAACCATCCTTTGTGAGCGAATCCGGCGCACGGTTTTATTCAGATGAAGACTTCGCAAGACTTCAGCAGATACTCCTTTTTAAATTTCTCGGATTTTCCCTGGAAGATATCCGGGAACTGACGATCAATGATTCTGACTACCATTTTCTTCTGGATTCCCTCAATATCCAGTTGAAATTAGTTCGCGACCGGATTGAGCAAATGCAGCTTGTAGAAAAAGCCATTCAGGATACCGCCGATGCGATTCGCTCTGAAAGAGTCATTGACTGGACACAGATGCTGGATCTGATCCATTTGACCGGAATGGAAAAAACGTTAAAAAACCAATATCAGGACGCGTCGAACATTTCCACCCGAATCAACCTGCACAGTCTTTACTCCCGAAACCCTCAAGGCTGGTTTCCATGGATTTTCGAACAGCTTCAGTTGAAAGACGGTCTACGTGTATTGGAGATTGGCTGCGGCGACGGCTCTATGTGGCATCAGAATCTGGAACAGATTCCTGCCGATATCCGGATTACCTTGTCTGATATTTCTGTTGGTATGCTGCGCGATGCCCGCAGAAATATCGGTTCCGACGATCTTCGCTTCTCTTTCCGTTCCTTTGACTGCCAGCAGATTCCTTATGAAGCTGAAACTTTCGATATCGTTATCGCAAACCATGTACTTTTCTACTGCGAAAATGTTTCGAAAACCTGTCAGGAAATCTGGCGTGTCCTAAAACCCGGCGGACGGCTTTTAGCAAGTACCTATGGTGCTGATCATATGAAAGAAGTTAGCGAACTTGCCCGTGGTTTTGATGACAGAATTATTCTGGCCGCCGGAAAACTGGACGAAAAATTCGGAAAAGAAAATGGAATAGCGCTTCTTCAGAAGTCTTTTCATACAGTTGTATGGCTTCCCTATGAAGATGCATTGGAAGTTCCGGATGCCGAACCTCTGATTTCCTATATCTTATCCTGTCATGGCAATCAGAATCAATATCTTTTAGACCGATACAAAGAGTTCTGCACATATGTCCGCAAAAAAACAGCAAAAGGATTCCACATCACCAAAGACGCCGGCATCTTTCTATGTGAAAAATCTTAACCTCCCCCTAGTTCTTCCTAACTTTCTTTGTAGATTTTTCACAAAAATGCAGCAAATCTATAAAACCCCTTGAAAGTACCCTTACGTCACCTTTTAGAATGTACCCATCAAAAAACTAGTAACAATCAGAAGCAACTGAAAGGAGCGATTTCATATGAAAGGAATTATTTTAGCCGGTGGATCCGGAACACGTCTCTACCCGTTGACTATGGTAACATCAAAACAATTACTGCCAATTTATGATAAACCAATGATTTATTATCCAATGTCTGTTCTGATGAACGCAGGCATTCGTGAGATCTTGATCATCTCCACACCTCAGGATACTCCTCGTTTTCAGGAACTGCTCGGAGATGGACATCAGTTTGGTGTAGAACTGACTTATGCCGTGCAGGAAAGCCCTGACGGACTTGCACAGGCATTTATTATCGGAGAAGAATTTATCGGAAATGACACTGTAGCAATGGTGCTTGGTGACAACATCTTCGCCGGACATGGTCTGAAAAAGCGTCTGAAAGCAGCTGTAGAAAATGCTGAAAACGGCAAAGGCGCTACTGTATTTGGCTACTATGTGGACGATCCGGAACGTTTTGGTATCGTAGAATTTGACAAAAACGGTAAGGCAATTTCTATCGAAGAGAAGCCTGCAGTACCGAAGAGCAATTACTGTGTAACTGGTCTTTATTTCTATGATAATAAAGTCGTAGAGTATGCAAAGAATCTAAAACCGAGCGCCCGCGGTGAATTAGAGATTACTGATCTGAACCGCATTTATCTTGAAAACGGAACTCTGAACGTAGAACTTCTCGGTCAGGGCTTCACATGGCTTGATACAGGTACACACGAAAGTCTTGTAGATGCTACTAATTTCGTTAAAACAGTAGAGACACATCAACACAGAAAGATTGCATGTCTGGAAGAAATCGCCTATTTGAATGGTTGGATTTCCAAAGAAGACGTACTAAAAGTTTACGAAGTACTGAAGAAAAATCAATACGGCGAGTATTTGATGGATGTCCTGAACGAAAAATATCTTGACGTACTGCGCTAGTATTGAAAACTATATTTTTATTTTAAAGAAGGAGAATATTATCTATGAATATTATTGTAACCGGCGGAGCCGGATTTATCGGAAGTAACTTTATTTTCCATATGCTAAACAAATACCCGGATTACCGCATTATTTGTCTTGACTGCCTGACTTATGCAGGTAATTTGTCTACGCTGGCTCCGGTAATGGACAATCCGAATTTCCGTTTTGTAAAAGAAAGCATTACAGACCGTGAAGCCGTATATAAATTATTTGAAGAAGAACACCCTGACATGGTTGTAAACTTTGCAGCTGAAAGTCATGTAGACCGTTCCATCGAGAATCCACAGGTATTCCTTGATACAAATATTATCGGAACTTCTGTTCTCATGGATGCATGCCGCAAATACGGTATCCAGAGATATCATCAGGTAAGTACCGATGAAGTTTACGGAGATCTTCCGCTGGACCGCCCGGACCTGTTCTTCACAGAGGAGACACCGATCCACACAAGTTCTCCTTACAGCTCTTCAAAGGCTGCTGCAGATTTACTTGTACTT
>CAUCYJ010000046.1:0-13971 GCA_958446945.1 uncultured Lachnospiraceae bacterium
TTCGGAACAATATAATCGAGCACAACTTCCGGAGATGGAGAAAAATTAATCTCCTCCCTCAAAATTCCCTGCGGAATTTTCGTGCTGCCAAAATCTGCCTTCTCGAGCGGAAGAATCTTCAGCATTTCCGCTTCTTCTTTCACAGCGCTTTCCATCTGTGTATAGATTACATAAATTTCATCTAATTCCTGCTTTTGATACAGATCAAGAACCGTTTCCATAATCACTCTTGCTCGATGCATTGTTGGATTCTGCGCGGTATAGTGAAAATGTGTTGCAATCTCTACACCTTTTTTTTCAAAATAATGATATCCAATCTGACCTACAATAAATAATTTATGCGGTTCCTTTTTCTCAAGCTGCTTTTCTGCAAGTTTGATTACATTATGATTATACGCTCCTGCCATTCCCTTATCTGCTGTAATGACAATATAGCCCTTCTTACGCTCTTCCGGCTTTTTCTCCCGCCCCTGATTAAAATAGATATGCTCCATATCCGGAACATGTCTAAGCAAGCGTCCGAGTGCTGTCTGCAGATTATAGAAAAATGGTTCAGTCTCGATTAACATCTTCTTTGCTTTTTTTACTTTTGAAGAAGAAATCATATACATCGCATTCGTAACTTTCAGCGTATCTTCAATGCTGTGCATCCTGCTCTGTATTTCTCTCATACTTGCCATAATATCACCTGCTCTTAAACACTTTCGCTTCTGCCACGATTTTCTCTGTCAGCTCGTCTGTCAAAACTTTCGTTTCTTCCAATTCTTGTATAATCTCAGGCGCATTCCGCTTTACATAATCTAATAGATCCATTTGAAATGCTTTAACTTTTGACGGTTCTATCCCAAGCATTACTTTATGTGTTGCTGCACAAAGCGTAATTACCTGTTCTGCCATCGTTAATGGACGATAAAGCGGCTGTTTCAGCAGTTCCATTAAACCATTTCCATACTCCAGCAATTCCTTCGTAGCCGGATCAAGATCCGAACTAAACTGGGTAAACACTTCCATTTCACGAAACTGCGCCAGATCAATACGAATACTTCCTGCTGCTTTTTTCATCGCTTTCGTCTGTGCTGCACCACCGACACGAGATACAGAAAGTCCTACATTAACTGCCGGACGCATTCCCGCAAAGAAAAGACTGCTTTCCAAAAAGATCTGTCCATCTGTAATAGAAATCACATTGGTCGGAATATATGCTGATACATCTCCTGCCTGTGTCTCAATAATCGGAAGTGCCGTGATCGAGCCTCCTCCAAGCGCATCGCTTAGTCGGCTGGAACGCTCAAGCAGTCTCGAATGCAAATAGAAAACATCTCCTGGATATGCCTCCCGTCCCGGTGACCGCTCTAATAACAGCGACAGCGCCCTGTATGCAACCGCATGCTTGGACAGATCATCATAAACGATTAACACATCTTTTCCCTGATACATAAAGTATTCCGCTAATGCTGTTCCTGCATATGGTGCAATATACTGCAAAGAAGCCGGATCACTGGCAGTTGCTGACAATACAATAGAATATTCCATCGCATCATACTTCTTTAATGTTGCTACAATCTTTGCTACGGTCGATGCCTTCTGACCAATGGCTACATAAATACAAATGACATCTTTTCCTTTTTGATTCAATATCGTATCAACGGCAATTGCTGTTTTACCCGTCTGGCGGTCTCCAATGATTAGTTCACGCTGTCCTCTTCCGATTGGAAACATAGAGTCAATGGCAAGAATCCCAGTTTCCATTGGTACACTGACTGATTTCCTATCTACGATTCCAGGTGCTTCCTGTTCAATGGGACGATACTCGTCTGCCTCAATTTCTCCCTGACCGTCAATCGGTTCTCCAAGTGCATTGACAATTCTGCCAACAAATTGTTCTCCGACAGGAATACCGGCTTTTTTTCCGGTACGTGTTACTTTTGTTCCTTCCTTAATTCCGACATCTCTGCCAAATACAATGCAGCCAATTTCATTCTGCCGGATATCCTGGACCATTCCCTTGACACCATTTTCAAAAATAACAATCTCTCCATACATCGCATGATCCAGGCCATAGACAGTTGTTATTCCGTCTCCAACCCAGATTACCGTGCCGACTTCCTGGTCCCTGGTATATAATTCATAATCTTTGATCTCACTTTTCAGGATTGAAATAATCGCTTCTGAACTGATTGAGCTCATCTGGCTCACCTCCGGATTAATTTTTGCTCTAACTGTTTTATTCTTCCCCGTATACTCCAGTCAAATTCTCTTTCGCCTGCGCGAAGCACAAATCCGCCGATCAGCTCTCGGTCTTCCAAAAGCTTTAATTCCACATCCCGACATCCGTATCTTTCTTTCAAAAATACTTTGAATTTTTCTTCCTGTTCTTTTGTCGGCTCTGTTACATAAATCAGCGTTGCCTGCAATATCTTTCTCTGGCTTTTTGAATATGTCTCGTATACCTCAAAAATCTCTCTGATCTGTCTCATTCTTCCATTTTTGCAGACCATCTTAAGAAAATTTTTCATCTGATCTGTAAATAGATCTTCTATTACTGCGTATTTTTCATTTAAAGGAATTACCGGGTTAGTTAGTGCATCTTTAAGTTCCGGTACATTCCGAAAATACGTTTCTGCCTCCATGATGATTTCATCAGGAATTTGAAGCTCATACAAAACTCTTGCGTAATTAATTACCGTCTGTGTCATCCGCTTCACCTGCTTTTACTAAAAATTCATCATATAACGCCAGGTTATCAGCATCTTTTGTGCCTTTTCCCGCAATTTTTACTGCCGCGTCAAGTGCAAGTTCCGCGATTTCTGATTCCATTTCACGGATTGCCTTCGCCCGCTCGATCTCAATATTTTTCCGAGCATCCGCAAGCACTTTTCCTGCCTGCTCATCTGCTTCAGTCACAACTTTATCATAAGCTGCCCGGGCATCTTCCTTTGCCCGGTTAATAATCTTATCTGATTCTGCCTGTGCAGTTCCAATCTGCAGCTCATATTGACGTTTTAATTCATCTGCTTCCAACTGTGCAGTGCGGGCTGAAGCAAGCCCTTCCTCAATGATTGCTTTTCTCTGGTCCATAATCTTAGTAACCGGCCCGATCAAAAATTTTCTCAAGAGTAAATAGAGAACGATTAGGTTGACAACGGTAAAGATAAGGTTCCAAACATCTAATTTCAGCACCTTATTCACCTGCCTTTCTCTACTCTCTTTCTTAACCTAAAAACAGAATGATCACAAGTCCAATAATAAATCCATAAATCGCTGTTGCTTCTGCAAGAGCGCATCCAAGCAGGAATGATTTACTGATCTTACTCTCTGCTTCCGGCTGTCTTGCAATTGCGTCTACTGCCTTTCCTGTTGCGATACTAATTCCAAGTCCTGCTCCAATTCCTGTAAGAACTGCTACTGCTGCTCCGATTGCGATAATTGATGTCATAATAATTTCTCCTTTTCTTTTTAAACTTATTCTACTGCTTCTTTAATAAATAGTGATGTTAAAAAAACAAACACATAGGTCTGTATCAGACCATCAAAAATATCAAAATAAAAACTAAATGGAACCGGAACGATTACCGGAACGACAATCTTAATCAGTTCCATAACGACAAACGAACCAAGCACATTTCCAAACAGACGCATACACAGCGAAAGTGGTTTGATAAATATCTCCAGTACGTTAATCGGAAGAATAATCGGAATCGGCTCCGCAAAACTTTTCAGCCATCCTTTTACTCCTTTTTTGTGTATTCCCGCATATTCGATCAGAATAATGCTCATCAGCGACAGGGCAAGTGTGACATTCAGATCCTTGGTCGGCGCCTTGAATCCAAACAACCCAATCAGGTTCGCAACCCCGATATACAATGCTACGGTGATCAAGTAAGGAATATATCGAATTCCTTCTTTTCCCATGATGTCTTCAAAAAAAGCATGAATCCCACCAATGGCTGTTTCCAGCACAAGCTGCGTTCTGCTTACATTTTCTATCTTCAGATTTCTAACGAAAACAATCGACAATAGCACAAGCGCTGCCATGATAATCCATGTTACGACCACTGATTCCATTATCGGAATACCACCGAATATTGGAATCGTAAATACGGTTTCACAATTCAACTCCTCAATTAATTTTTCTGAAATGACTTCCGTATGCTTCCCTTCCTTTCTGCATTTACCGCATTACTGGACCGCCAACAGGAAATTCGCTTGTTTTTTGGTCCGGATTGTATTATACTACAATTATTTCCATAAAGATAATTAAATATTTTACATTTAACCATTGAATTTTTCTATTGATAGAGGTGTTTTACTATGTCTGCAAGCTTTGAACATTATAAAATTTTCTACTATGTTGCTAAATACAAAAATATTACTGCCGCCGCGAAAGTACTCTATCTTTCTCAGCCGACTGTTAGTTATGCTATCCAAAGTCTGGAAAAGGAACTGAATTGTCCGCTCTTTATTCGATCAAAAAAAGGGGTAACACTCACCCCTGAAGCAAAACTTCTTTACAAACACGTAGCCAAAGCATGCGCTCATATTTTTAAAGCTGAAGAAGAGCTCCATGCAATTTTAAATCTGACTTCCGGGACACTCCAGATTGGCGCAAGTGAACTCGCGCTTCACCGCTATCTGCTTCCTTATCTGGAATGCTTCCGCCATGTTTACCCAGATATCAAACTTACAATCAATACACTTTCCGCTCCAGATGCTATCACTGCATTGAATGCCGGATTGATCGACTTTGCTGTAATCGTAGCTTCTCCTTATGAAACTTATCCAGAACTTGAAGTCACTGAACTGACAACTTTTCAGGATGTAGTCGTTGCCGGCTCCAAGTTTTCTTTTCTTGCTAACCGAGAACTTCATCTTTCTGATTTGATGAATTATCCAATCATCACGGTCACACAGGGAACTTCCACACGGAAATATCTGGAGCAGATTTTCTTGGAACATGATCTGATTTTGAAACCAGAAATCGAAGTAACTACTACAGAATTGATCGTTCCTATGGTTATCCGAAATCTTGGAATTGGGATTATTCCATCCCGTTTTGCATCTGCAGCTCTTACAGAAGGAAATCTATACTTTCTAAATATGCAGGAATACATTCCTCCCCGCAATATTTGTCTTGTTCGCAGCGAACAGCATCCACTCTCTATTACCGGTCAGAAATTTATAAAATTACTTTCTTCTTCCAAAGAAATTTATTCTTAACATTTCATAAAAGCTGGCAGCCAGCTCCGACTGCCAGCTCTAGTACATAATACCACTTGTCTGCATTAACATTTCCAAATAAATTTCATCCCGTACATTGGTCCAAACTGTGAATAATATGACTCTAATTCCACTGTACACGGTTTATCATCCAGCAATATCTCGCATGTCCTTCCTTTCGTCAAAAATTCTACTTTCTGATGATTCTTTTCACAGTATGATTGAATCTGATTACAGAACGCTTCCACACTTTCCGGTTTTTCATCTAGATCAATCAATAATGTTTTTGTTCGTCCCTGACGTCCGTTCAAAACATTCGATAATTTCCAAACAGAATGATAATCAAGAATGTAAAAGCCAAGCAAAATTACAGCATCTAATATACAAATCATTCTAAGCGGAGTTTTTTTTGCAAGAACTGCTCCAAGCAAAAATATAAACGGCATGATATTTCCTATCATATAAAGTCCTGCTGCGCCTTTCATACAGTATTTCCAGAAACTATCCTTCTTTGGTGTTCGTGTATAAAGATAGAAAAACAAAATCCCAACTCCAATATACGCAAGAAACATTACTCCAAACCATGGCATGATTTCTTCTGCCAACTTCACATTGCTTTGCCGTCCAAGATAAATTACATTGCTGACAAACATAGCCCCGCCAATTCCGGTTCCATAAGACAATATCTCTCTTCTTTCTTCCCTATTTTTAGTTTTCATAAACGTTCCTCCCAGATTCTTTCACGAATCTCTCTTAAATATTTTCTGGAAATGTATACTTCATCGCCTGTTGGAAACTCCGCCGTCATCATTCCTCCCGGTTTAGGATGATACTCTTTTACCAGCTGTAAATTTATAATTGCTGATTTTGAAACTCGGACAAAATATTCCGGCAGTTCCCGTTCCAATATATATAGCCGTTTCCGCGTCATATAGCATCCGCTTTTGGAATGAACTTCCTGCACTTCCCGCATCGTTTCTATATAATAAATCTCCCGGCAGTTCAAACGGCAAATCGTATCTTCTTTTTGACAGATTAACTGTTCTTTTCGAAACTGCTCTTCTTCAACATATTCTGCTAATTGTTTGATTCCTTCATCTTCTTCGTGGACAAATATTCTTGCCTCCTCTTCCCGTTCCCGTGGAATCCGTTTAATTAGTATTTTCATTGCGCTCCCTCCTTTTCCTACATTATAAGAAAAAGCTTGTGGAAAATCTACCAAATCCCGGTAACTGGCATTTTTATCTCCCTAAGTGGACAACTAACAAAGAAGCTGCCAGCAATTTACATTACTGACAGCTTCTTCTATTAAAAAGGGATTAAAAAATTGTATTTTCTTTTACTTTTTCTTACTTACAGAGTTTTTTGAACTCATCCGCCACAAACTGTACTTTTGTTCCTACAATAACCTGAACAGAAGTTTTACTTGGTCTGATTACGCCTGCCACACCAGCAGATTTAATTTTTTTCTCATCGATTAATGTATAATCTTTGATTTCCAGACGAAGTCTTGTAATACAGTTGTCAACAGATGTAACGTTAGCTTTTCCGCCTACACCTTCCAGAACAATCTTAGCGATTGCTGTAAAGTCATCATTTGCAAGAGTTACTTTTGTTTCATCTAAATCATCATCTTCACGACCCGGTGTCTTCATATTAAATTTCACGATAACAATACGGAAAATAATGAAGTAAACAAGACCTACTGCAAGACCGATCGGGATTAATAATAACGGGTTCTGAGCAAATGGCGCTTTGAAGCTCAGTGTCCAGTCAATAAGACCGGCACTAAAGTTGAATCCTGCTCGCACCGGAAGCGCTGCAACAACTGCCATAGAGATACCTGTTAATAATGCATGTACAACATACAGTGCCGGAGCAAGGAACATGAATGAGAATTCTAGAGGCTCTGTAACACCATTTAAGAAAGAAGCGATTGCTGCTGACATTAAAAGACCTGCTGCAACTTTTTTCTTTGTATCTTTTGCTGTGAAATACATTGCAAGAGCTGCTGCCGGAAGACCAAACATCATTACCGGGAAGAAGCCTGCCATGTACATACCTGTCTGTCCAAGAACTCCGCCTTCAGCATTGCCCCAGAACTTAGCGATATCATTAATACCTGCTACGTCAAACCAAAATACAGAGTTCAATGCATGGTGAAGACCAAATGGAATTAACAGACGGTTGAAGAAACCGTAAATACCAGCTCCAATCGGACCAAGTTTCATAATTGTTTCACCAACTGTAATCAATACATTGTATACGATTGGCCATACAAAGAACAAAACTAAACTGGACACTAAAGATGCACCTGCTGTAACAATTGCTACACATCTCTTTCCACTAAAGAATGAGAATGCATCCGGAAGTTTTGTACTCTTAAACTTGTTATAAACTGCTGCTGCAATTAAACCACAAAGAATACCGATGAACTGTGTCTGTGTTTTACCAAATGCTGGATCTACATTTTCAACAGCTGTACTTGTAAGCATTGCTACAACATCTGTTGAAAGAAGTGTTGTTGTCATGATCCAGGATACAAGTCCGGCAAGTCCGGCTGTACCATCATTATCATCTGCCATACCAACAGCTACACCAATTGCGAACAGAATCGGCATCTGGTCGATCAGACATCCGCCGCCTTTTAATAAAAATGCTGCGATTGCACTGTTTGCGCCCCATCCTGTTGGGTCAAGCCAGTAACCTAATCCCTGAAGAATGGCTGCTACCGGAAGACACGCTACCGGAAGCATGAGAGATTTTCCTAATCTTTGAAGATATCTCATCATAATATCATTTCCTCCTACTCTTTCCTTAATCCCTTTTGCTTCACAATGGAAACAGTTTTCTGCCGCCATTATTTATTTTACACCGGTATTTCTCCGGCAATAAAATCCAATATTACTTTAATGTAATTTCTACTACATCATCCCCAGGCATAACTTCTTTTCCAAAGATTCCTTCTACCTTTGCATACTCGTCTGTGTTGCAGACAACTACCGGAGTAATGATATCATAGCCTTCTGCTTTTAAGAAATCCAAGTCCACTGTCAGCATCAGATCTCCTTTTTTCACGCTGTCACCAGCTTTTACATGTGCCTCGAATCCCTGGCCTTTTAGATTTACAGTGTCAAGACCTACATGAACAAGAATCTCAACTCCATTTTCAGCAACCATGCTAATTGCATGCAGTGTATCAAATACCATGGAAATTTCCCCATCTGCAGGCGCATAAATTTTCCCTTCTGTTGGAAGTACTGCTACCCCCTGCCCAAGCATTCCGGAACTGAACGTCGGATCATTTACCTCCTGAATATTTACTGCCTTTCCTTTTGCCGGTGCTCCAAGCATGTATCCGGCTGCTTTTTTCTTTTTAAAAATTCCTAACATATTTTCCTCCTATTATTCATATTCATAATAATCTGCAAATTTCATGCGGTGCAAAGCTTCTTTCTCCGACAACCATCTACTGCCTCCAAGAGAAGCTTCCCTCGCTCCGCTGGCATCTATATATATTGTCTGTCCATCTATGGAAACAGCACACAATACATACATTTCTTCACTCCACTGACTTGTCCAGCTTCCCATCACAACATGAGATTTCATTCCGGCTCTCTCAAAAAGTTCTGATAAAATCTTAGCATAGCCCAGTATGCTGGCTTTTTCTTTTGTCAGAGCCGCCAAATGATTATAAGGATAAATCTGATCTAACATTTCTCCCATATGTTCCAGTTCTTTTGCCTCTGATGCTGTGTCATCTGCCAGTTCCAAGTGTTCGTCCAACCAACTAAGAAAATAATCTGCTGTTGATTTCTGACCTGCTCTCTCCGGTAACCCGGCAATAATTTCATCCAGAATCTGGTCAGTTTCTTCCATTATCTGACGGATTTCCGCTTCTTTCTCCGGATCATTTACTGAAAGTTCTTCCGCAATCTTATCTGCGTTTGTTAGGTAACCTTCGTCATCAAATCTTCCGGATACTTCAATCCCTTTTGCGCACGATATAAACAATACTACTTTTTCAATCTTTTCTTCAGTAACTCCGAGAATATTCTTCTCTTTTTGAAGAACGTATTCATATTCTCCATTCATAGGAATATCAACAAATCCATAAAAAAATGGATTGCGGTCATATTCCAACGCGGTTACAATCCTTTGATATTCTTTTCCATCAATCGCTTTCGGAAGTGTCAGGATTCCGCCTTCCATATTAATCAAATGCTCTTTTAAAAACTGATATACTTCTTCTTCTTTCTTTGTCAGCTGCTGTTCATAAAAGTCACTTCTGACTGCTTCAGCACCTCTCGGCAGATCTTCCAGCTCATCATAGACTGATTTTGATGTTGCCATTTTTCTTTGCCAACCAAAGAAAATAATAAGCAGTACAAGAATAAATCCTATTCCAATCGCCACTTTTTGGTGTTTACGAATATAATCCATAATTTTCCTTACCTCTATTTTCCCTCTTCAGCAGATACAATCATCCGCTGAATATGTATTGCAAGAAATCCTAGTTCTTCCGGATATATACTTTTTTGCATCTTGAGGCTCATATTCCTGCATACCACTTCTGCAATTCTTCCTGCGTTTGGATAATTTAATCTTACAAATTCATTCAAATCCAGATTCACCGCTTCTTCAGTCTTCATACGAACAATCATATAATACAAATGACTCATTAAGCGGATATAAGCCAGTGATTCTTTTTTTATTTTACTTCCAATAGACTTTTCAATAATGAGCATACTCTCATCAATAATCTGGGTTGTCCGAAGCGTATCTGACACTTCTTCATTGGAAAGTCCCGAATGAATATGAAGGGCAATAAAGCCTGCTTCATCATCTGAAATTCGATATCCTGTCATTTCCTGAATAATCTTCCGGCTTTCCATCGCAACTGCAAATTCTTTCCCAAATAATATTTTAATATCTAAAATAAACGGGTTCGGAAGAAAAATATTTTCCTGCTCTCTCTTTGCCGCAAAAGCAATATGATCTGCTAGCGGTAAAATAATATCCCGGTTGACACTGCCAAATACTTTTTCTGCTTCACTAATAATCTTTCCTGCCACTTCAATATAAACCGGATCGATCGTATTTACTACATGCATCGCAGAACTTTGTTCCTGCCGCACAACAGGTGTATATACTTGAACTTTTTCATCACTGTCAACATAGTCTCCTGCTTTCTTTCCAAAACCGATGCCTTTCCCAAGTAAGATTCGTTCACTCGCCGTTTCACTATCCTCTGCCAGCAGTGCATTATTATTTAATATTTTTAAAATGCAATACATGTTTAAACATCCTTTTCTACAGCATCTTCATGCCGCCAAGAATAAAAAAGGGCATAAACCTCCCGACTTTATCCAAATGCTATATGAATAAAATCGGATAGTTTATGCCTGCTTCACCAGTAACACACTATCAGCATTTATGAAATTAAATGCGCTTCATTCATCTGATTTTCAAATATATTTACACTATATAATATTTCTTTCAGAATAACAATTCGCATTTTTGCCTAAAATCTTTCATATTTTTTGTGCATAATTTTAGAAATTCTTAAGATTTACCCCAATTTCTTATTCATTTGCGGTATTTTCAATCTGTGAAAGACCAGTTGCCTTTTGAACAGCATGTACAATCAGACAAACTGCTACTACGACTGCCGCTACGCCAACCCATCCAAGTCCAAGTGAATACAGCGGCAATTTGTGGAGCAGATTACTGATTATCTTTATCTTCACACCTGCATTTTCCAACGCATATAACACGCTAACAACACCTACCGCTCCAACTGTACAAGAATACATATACGGAATCTCTTTAATAAATGAATCACACAATCCAAGCACGATTAGAATAATTGCAATTGGATAAATCGCATCCAATACCGGCACTGAGATACTGAGAATCACGTTCAGTCCCTGATTACAAACAATAAATGAAAATCCCGAGATCAAATACACCCATTGCTTATAGGATATTTTCTTTGTCAAAGTTGAAAAATACTGTGAAATAGAAGTAATCAGACCTACACAAGTTGTCAAACATGCCAGAGTAAAAATAGCGGCTAATACAACTGCTCCCATATCTCCAAAAAGCTGATGAACAATACCGCGTAATGTCCATGCACCATTCTCTTGGAGCGGAATCACACCGGAGGATGCCATTCCCATGTAAGCAAGAATCAAATATACCGCTGCTAAAATTGTTCCGGCAAAAATCCCGGTCATAACCGTATATCGCATTACATATTTCTTTTCCTTAATACCAAGTGTCTGGATTGTTGTCGCAATTACGAGGCCAAAATTTAAAGCTGCAATCGTATCCATCGTCAAATAACCTTCCAGAAATCCCTTCACAAGTGGATTTGACTGATAACTCTCCTGCGCCGGAACAACATCTACCGTTCCTCGTAATAGAAAGTTTACAAATACAAATAACAATAAACACAATAGAGATGGTGTTAAAAACTTTCCAATACGTTCCACCAGTTTTTTCGGTGTCATTGCCAACCATCCTGCAATCAAGAAAAATACTAGTGAAAACACTAACATAATCACAGTAAGATTCGCATCTTTTGGCATATATGGAGCCACTGCCATCTCAAACGGAAGGGAAGCTGCTCTTGGAATTCCAAGTCCCGGCCCAATAGAGAGATAAATAAGTATCGTAAACAACATTGCAAATACCGGGTTTACCTTTCTCGACAGCTTTTCGAGTCCGTCAAAACGCGCTACTACAATAACACCAAGTACCGGAAGTGCTACTGCTGTAATTAAAAATGTAGCAATAGCCAACGGCGTATTTTCTCCAGCATTCTGTCCAAGAAATGGTGGGAAAATCAGATTCCCTGCTCCAAAAAACAGTGAAAACAACATGAAACTTACTAGCAATACTTGCTTTTTCTTCAAATTCATTTTTAAGTCCTCCTCATAAAATTAATAACCTTACTGGAAAAAACATTCTCGCTGAAACAAAAAAAATCGCCCTCATAAAAGGACGATTTAGTTCGTGGTACCACCTTAATTCCCGGAAATATTCCGGCTCATTTCCGCATCTGACAATGCGTGTCACCTATAACGTGGCTCTACTCCGGCTCCCCTACTTACATTCAGTTTGCTTCTCAAGGATGATTTCATCATTTCAGTTCATCAGCAGCTCACACCACCCACCGCCTCTCTGTAGATTCCACTAAAAGACTACTTGTTCCTGTTCAAACGAATTTTCCATACTGTATTGATTGATTGTATTATAGACTATATTCTAATTATTTACAAGTCTTTTTATTATTTTCTGCAATTTTTTTTACACCGAGTTGTTTTTCATAATCATTCATCGCTTTGACTGCCTGAGAACCAAGTGGAAATAAAGCAATCATATTAAATACCGTCATAAGCCCAACGCCAATATCTCCCAGATCCCATACAAACGTATAAGCCGCCATCCCGCCAACGAAAAGCATAATTAAGGCAAGAATCTTATAAAGCGTCTGCGAGGTCCAATTATCTCCAAACAAGTATGCTACATTTGGTCTTGCATAAAATAAAATTCCGATAAATGTAGAAAAACTAAACAGCCAGAGAATTGCTGCAATAAAAATCACACCAAACTCTCCCAGGTGAAACTGCATCGAAGCCTGCAAAAGATCCATTCCTTCCAGACCGCTTGTTAATTTTTCCGGTGTCAAAAGCATGATCATTGCGGTACAGCTGCAAATTACAATTGTATCAATAAACACGCCAAAAGCCTGAAGAAGCCCTTCTTTAGCTGGATGATCGATGTCCGCTGCCGCTGCTGCACAAGGTGCAGAACCTGAACCTGCCTCATTGGAAAAGAGTCCTCTTTTCGCTCCATTCATAATAACTGCTCCGATTCCTCCGGCTGCAACCTGACGGATACCAAATGCTTCTGTAAAAATCTGCTTAAATACAGACGGCAAAAGAGTCGCATTTTTAATCGTAATAAAAATTGTCATAGCAAAAAAGCAAACAGCCATAATCGGTACAACAAAATCTAATACCTTTACTGTGGCATTCTTCCTTAATACAATAACTGCTGCTACAGCAACGAGTGCAATCGTCGTATAAAGCGGTGGTATGTGGAAGGCATTTTCAAAAGCAGAAGAAACAGAATTTCCTACAACCTGACTAATCCCGCACCAACAGATTAATCCAGATAATGCAAAGAGTACCGCAATTACAGAATGCTTCTTCTTACTTCCTTCTTTCACAAACAGATGGTGAATGTAATAAGCCGGACCACCTCGATATCCCCCATACAATGGATCTTTTTCCTTATGTAGTTGTGCAAGCGTCGCTTCTACAAATGCAGTAGAAGAACCAAGAAGTGCAATCACCCACATCCAAAAAACAGCTCCTGCTCCTCCTGCTGAGATTGCAGCAACAACTCCAACGAGATTTCCCATTCCGACACGGGTTGCTGTAGATACAATCAGCGCCTGTACTCCTGAAATTGCTCCTTTTTGTTGTACGTTTTTCTTCTCCAATACAGCTTTTATCATCTCCGGGAAAAGCCGAAACGGAAGAAATCTTGTCTTCACCGTAAAATAGATTCCTGACGGAATCAAAATCATTACTAACAGTGAAAGTCCAAGCGAACTTCCTCCCGGAAGCGGAACCGTAACCATGAGCCGTGCGGATATGTGCCGCATCAAAACCGCCCTTACATCGGTAATGCTGAGCTTTGACGAGGGTACCGGGAGGCGTGATATGTGGGAGCTCATCC
>CAUCYJ010000047.1:0-13955 GCA_958446945.1 uncultured Lachnospiraceae bacterium
AACAATGAGATACGATTTTACTACTATTTTAGACCGAGAAGGAAAAGATGCAATTGCTGTTGATGGACTTGGAAAAATGTCTGGATTTGCTCCAGAGCGTCCAAAAGAGGGATTTGATGTTATTCCGATGTGGATTGCAGATATGAACTTCCCAACAGCACCACCGATTATCAAAGCTATGACAGAACGAATCCAGCACCCGTCTTTTGGTTATTTTATGACATCAGACGCGTATAACAACGCAATTATCAACTGGCAGACAAAGCGTAACCATGCAGAAGGACTTACAGCAGAATGCATTGGTTATGAAAATGGTGTTTTAGGAGGTCTGATGTCCGCGCTGAGAGCATTCTTACAGCCAGGAGACAGTGTATTGCTCCACAGCCCTACTTATGTTGGATTTACAAGCAGTATTATTAGTGGAGGTTATAAAATTGTTCACAGCCCATTAGTTCAGGATGCGGATGGCGTATGGAGAATGGATTATGAAGATATGGACCGCAAGTTAAAAGAGAACCATATTCATGTGGCTGTATTCTGCAATCCTCACAATCCATGCGGAAGAGTTTGGGAGCGTGAAGAACTTGAAAAAGCAATGGAAGTTTATAAGAACAATAACTGTGTTGTGATTTCTGATGAGATCTGGTCTGATATCATTTTAGACGACAATCATCATACTCCGCTTTCTTCTATCAGCGAAGATGCAAAGAACCGCACCATTTCTCTGTATGCACCAAGTAAGACATTCAGTCTTGCAGGATTAGTTGGAAGTTATCATATTATTTATAATGAATATCTTCGTGATCTTGTAAGAGCAAGCAGCAGCAAATGCCATTATAATTCTATGAATGTTGTGTCTATGCATGCACTTGTAGGAGCTTACAGTGAAGAAGGCGAGGTATGGGTAAATGAACTTTGTCAGACATTAAGTGAAAATGTAAACTATGCATACAATCATATCGTAGAGAATTATGAAGGTGTGAAGCTGACAAAACCACAAGGTACTTATATGTTATTCTTAGATTGCACAGAATGGTGCCAGAAGACAGGAAAGACAGTAGATGATCTTCTGAAAGCTGGATGGGATGTAGGAGTTGCATGGCAGGATGGAAGAGCATTCCACGGTGCAAATGCAATCCGTATGAACCTCGCATTACCGTTGAGCAGAGTAAAAGAAGCGTTTGAGCGTCTGGACAAATATGTTTTTGAAGTGAAATAAAGAAGAAACTGCTTTTAGCATAAAAAGTCTGGTAAATCCCTGTAGGGGTTGCCAGACTTTTTTATGTGCAAATTACTACTATCTTCACACATAGAAAAGTGCTATACTAATGAGTCAAAGGAAGAACAGGGAGAGAAATTATGGAAGAAAAATTACAAAAACCAATGACGGTATGCCTTTTGGCATTGTTATGTTGTGCGCTGTGGGGAAGTGCATTCCCATGCGTGAAAATCGGATATGAGTTGCTACATATTCAGGATGTAGGAAGTCAGATTCTATTTGCAGGATATAGATTTTTTCTGGCAGGGATATTTACATTTGTAATAGGAAGTGTAATGGAGAGAAAATTATTAACGGTAAAACGTGCTTCCGTAAAATATGTTGCGGCACAGGGAGTTCTTCAGACTGCAATGCAATATTTTTTCTTTTACGTTGGACTGGCAAATACAACAGGAGCGAAGGGATCTGTTATCAATGCGTCAAATGCGTTTATTTCTATTATTGCGGCAGCAGTGTTAATCCGGACTGAAAAGATTACATGGAAAAAGGCTGTGGGCTGTGCGATCGGGTTTGCAGGTGTGATAGTGATTAATTTGTCGCCGGGAGCGTGGGGAGATGGATTTCATCTTCTTGGAGAGGGAATGATTTTTATGAGTGCATTATGTTATGGAATTAGTTCTGTCACGTTGAAAATGATTTCTGACAGAGAATCTCCGGTAACGATTACAGCATACCAGCTTTTGATCGGAGGTGCGATCCTTGTGATCTCCGGTATAGTATCCGGCGGAAGTGTAACCGGATTTACATGGAAATCGTCATTGTTGCTTGGATATATGGCGTTGTTATCTACAGTTGCATTCAGTATATGGAGTCTGCTTTTAAAATATAATTCTGTCGGCAAAGTAACGATTTATGGATTTTCGATACCGATATTTGGAGTAGCGCTTTCAGCATTATTTCTTGGGGAAAATATTTTATCCTGGCAGACAGTAATTGCATTAATTATGGTAAGTGTTGGTATTATTATTGTAAATAAAAGTGCAGAATAGAGGACATGCAATGAAATTTCATTATAAAAAATTAAGACAATCTCATATTTCTACGATGCAGCTGCTTGTATCTGGATTTTTAGGAATTATCCTGGCAGGGGCAGTTTTGCTATGGCTTCCGGTCAGCAATCAGCAACCGATTGCATTTATTGATGCTTTTTTCACATCCGTATCAGCAGTATGTGTGACAGGACTTGTAACAATCGTTCCGGCAGCTCAGTTTACATTATTTGGGAAAGTAATTCTACTGATTTTAATTCAGGTAGGAGGTCTTGGAATTATTGTATGTATGACGGTCTTTTTTATGCTGCTTGGAAAACGGATTACATTGCGGCAGCGCATTTATATACAGCAAACTTATAATATGGATACGCTTTCAGGAATGGTTCGTCTGATTCGCTGGGTATTGAAAGTTACTTTGGTAGTGGAAGTGATTGGAGCAATTGGCTATGCAATTCGTTTTGTTCCGCTATATGGGATTGGGAAAGGAATCTGGTATTCCATTTTTCATTCGGTCTCGGCATTTTGTAATGCGGGAATTGATATTCTTGGAGACAGCAGTCTTGCCGGATATGTGACAGATCCCGTTATCAATCTTGTGACAATGGCACTGATTATCAGCGGAGGATTGGGTTTTACTGTCTGGAGTGATATTCTTCATGTGCTGAAGATCCGGGAGACATATCAGAGAACGCCGGGAAGAATTTTCAGGCAAATGTCTCTGCAGACGAAAATGACACTCGTGATTACCGGAATCCTTATTGCAGCAGGAGGGATTGGGATTTTTTGCCTCGAGTATTCTAATGCGGATACCATTGGCGCAATGTCAAACGGAGACAAGCTGCTGGCATCTTTTTTTCATGCCGTGTCTACTAGAACAGCTGGATTTGCAACAGTTGCACAGGGCGGTTTTCGAGATGCAACGATTTTATTTTCATGTATTTTGATGTTCATCGGAGGATCTCCGGGGGGAACAGCGGGCGGTATTAAAACAACAACTGCCGGGATGCTTCTTTTTTCCTGTGTTGCTGTACTGCGGGGAGGAAAAGATACGGAGTGCTTCGGAAGAAAGATAGCCGCCGAAAATGTCCGTACAGGAGCATCAATTGTGATGGTTGCGGTGCTTGCGCTTCTGGGAGGTACCATTCTTGTAGCGGCAGCAGAGCCTGCGATGGCTCTTGGAGATATCATTTATGAAACAACATCTGCGATTGGTACGGTTGGACTGAGTACAGGGATTACACCGATGCTTTCTGATTTTAGCAAATGTGTCATTATGTTTTTGATGTATATTGGAAGGCTTGGACCGGTAACAGTAGTGCTTGCCTTTGTATCACGTCAGGATATCGGAAAGAAAGCGAGAAAGCTTCCGGAACGACGGATTATGGTAGGATAGAGAAGTGTTTTGAAACGGTAAATAAGGACAGACAGCAGAGAGGAGTTATGCTATGAGAGAATATCTTGTATTAGGACTAGGGAGTTTTGGAGCCAGTGTTGCGCTGACACTCGAAGAAATGGGATGTAATGTAATTGTAGTAGATAAATCAGAAGAAAAAGTAGAGGCAATTGCGGATAAAGTCAGCTACGCAATGTGTGCTGATATTGAGGAAGAAGAAACGCTTCGTTCTCTCGGAGCAAGGAATCTGGATGGTGCTGTGATTGCGGCAGCGGAGCAGCTTGAGGCGAGCATTCTTGCAACGATTATCTTAAAGGAGATTGGAGTGCCGTATGTATTGGCAAAAGTCAATTGTCGTTTACATGAGAATATTTTGAAAAAAGTGGGTGCAGATGCGGTAATCTTTCCGGAAAAGGAAATGGGAATCCGGGTGGCGAGACGTCTTATTTCTACAAAAGTTCGGGACTGGATTAATCTTTCGGATGAGTATAGCATGGTTGAGCTGGCTATTCCTGATGGGTGGATTGGAAAGAGTCTTGTAGAATTAAAAATCCGGGAAAAATACGGCGTCAATGTAATTGGTTACCGGATTGGGCGTACAGTCAGTATTACGGTTGATCCTTGTAAGCCGCTGCCGAAAGATTGTGAATTAATTATGGTAGGTGCGGAAGAGGTATTACAAAAATTCCGTGAGAGTTAGGGAGATTTGAAAATATGATAACAAGTACAGGAAATGCACAAGTGAAACAGTTGATTCAGCTGCAGAAGAAGGCAAAAGCCAGAGAAGAGAGAGGGATATTTCTGGCAGAGGGGATACGGATGCTCAAGGAAACACCAAAAGAGCGTTTGGAAAAATTGTATCTATCGGAAAGTTTTTATGAGAAGAGAAAGAATGAACTGGATCTTGCCGGAGTTCCAATGGAAATTTTATCTGATCAGGTTTTTCGCCATGTCTCAGATACGCAGACACCACAAGGAGCTCTTTATCTTGTGAAGAGAAGTGAGACAACATTGGAAGATATTTTGAAACAGGAAAAGACTCCGCTTTTGATGGTGCTTGATAATCTTCAGGATCCCGGAAATCTTGGGACGATTATGAGAACTGCAGAGGGGGCAGGTGCGACAGGCATTATTCTCAGTAAAGATTGTGTAGATATGTATAATCCGAAAGTAATCCGCTCGACAATGGGGGCGATTTATCGGATGCCATTCGTATATGTAGAAGATCTTCCGGCTGTATTGGCGGAATTAAAAAAATGCGGAATTGTAACTTATGCGGCTCATTTGGAAGGACAGCATTTTTATGATGAGGAAGATTTTTGTGAGGCGGCGGCATTTCTTATCGGAAATGAAGGAAATGGACTGCGTGAAGAGGTAGCGCATGCCGCAGAAAAGAAAATAAAAATACCAATGTATGGAAAGGTAGAGTCTCTTAATGCCGCTGTGGCAGCGTCTGTCTTAATGTATGAGGCTTGTCGGCAGCGAAGAAGAGATTTGACAAAGAAATAAAATAGTGTTAAGATATCCGGGCAATAAGATGTAATAAATTTGTAATAAATGTAATAAAATTAAAATAAGTGTGTATAATCTTATTAATAATTCGAAATTTGTTTCAAAACATATTGGAGGATATCAAAATGAAATTTGAAAAAGTAAAAATAATTTCCTGTGGAGCAGCGGTGGCGTTTAGTCTTGTTCTGGCAGGATTCTCCGGAGCAGCGGCAGAAACTCAGGAGAAAAGAGTATTGCAGCAGGAAAGTCCATTGGAAGCACTTTCATTTGAGGTGTGGGCGACGGAAACGAGCAAACATTTACAGGAAGAAAAGCGGGAAGAGGAAGCACGCCTGGAGGCAGAAAGAGTAGCGAAAGAAAAGGCGAGGCTTGAGGCAGAAAAAGCTGCAGCAGAAAAGGCTCGTCTGGAAGCAGAGGAAGCAGCTAGAAAAGCGGCAGAAGAGGCAGCGGCTGCAAAGGCGGCAGCAGTGGCAGAAAGTGAGAAAGAACTTCTGGCAGCGCTGATTTATTGTGAGGCAGGCGGAGAACCGTATGAAGGTCAGATTGCTGTAGGTGCGGTTGTTTTAAATCGAGTGGCCAGCGGAACATTCCCGAACTCTATTACAGATGTTATTTATGATAGTGGTCAGTTTGGACCGGCTATTACTGGAAAACTAGATAGGGTACTGGCTAGCGGAAAAACAACGCAGAGCTGTCGTCAGGCGGCGACAGATGCACTCGCGGGAGTGAATCCGGTTGGAGATGCATTGTATTTTGGATACGGTAACTATGGAATACAGATTGGAGGCCACTGGTTTCATTAAACTTAAGAAAAAAATAATTTGTCAAAATGATACTCCTACTTTATAATTAGGGTAATTTCCGGGAAAATGGGGAGACTATCTTCGAGAAATGAAATGTCTGCCGGAGAGCAGAGCTGATAAACAGAAAGGGAGTATCTGATTTGGACTTTATCACAGCAGGAGACTATAAAAATTATCTGGCGCGGATGTTTCAATTTGACTGGACGAAAGTATGTCTGGTCATGATTGCATCCGCGATTTTCTTTTTATTGATATATACGATTACACAATGGAAGTATTTGAGTTTTAGAGGGATCGGTGTCTGTATGCTTCTCGGTGTTTATATGGGCTGTGTTGCAGGAGTAACACTCTATAATCGGACACCAAGCGGAGTACATCGGGTGAATCTGGATCTTTTCTGGTCTTACCGTGAATATTTTGAGACTGGAAGTAAGATTAGGATTGTAGAGAATGTATGTAATATTGTGATGCTTGTTCCGTTTGGCATATTAGTTCCTCTTTTGCTTAGGTGGACAAGGAATTTTGTTGTATTTTTTTTCTGTGATCTTGCATTTACAGTGTTTATTGAAGGAATGCAGTATTATACGACAAGAGGCTTGTTTGAGCTTGACGATATTTTTAATAATGCACTTGGCGGTATCGCAGGCTTTCTTATTTTTTCTATGATATATATGGTTATTCGGGATTGCCGAAGACTTTTTTGCCGAAGGCATATGTGCAGAGAATATTAAAAATTATTATGAAAAAGAAATGATTTTACAGAATTCTTAAATTTTTAAACACTGTTGTAAGTTTATTGAGAATATAGTAAGATGAAGAAAAGATTCAAGAGAGAGGAGGATGCATATGAATCCGATGATTTGGCTGGCGATTATTATTGTATTGTTAATAATCGAGATTGTGACGCTCGGACTTACAACAATCTGGTTTGCCGGTGGAGCTCTTGTAGCGTGTCTTGCCTCATTTTTTGGAGTGGGACTGGTCGGTCAGGTAATCCTCTTTTTTGCAGTATCGATCATACTTCTTGTACTGACGAGACCGATCGCGTTGAAGCACTTTAACGGTGATAGGACGAAGACGAATGTGGATAGCGTTGTTGGTCAGGAAGGGATAGTGACAGAAGCCATTAATTCACTCTATGCAAAGGGAAGAGTAGAATTGAACGGAATGGAATGGTCTGCAAAAACAGAGACAGATGATAAGATCATTTCAGAGGGAGCTACTGTAGAAGTTCTAAGAGTAGAAGGTGTAAAATTAGTTGTCAAAGAGAAAGTGAGGTAGTATATGGGGATCTTTATGAAAATAATTGGAATTATGTTTTTAGTGATAATTGTGCTGTTGCTTGTTTCCTGTGTAAAGATTGTTCAGCAGGCACAGGCTCTGGTTATTGAGAGATTGGGCGCTTATCAGGCGACATGGAATGTGGGAGTGCATTTTAAAATCCCGATTCTGGAACGAGTGGCACGAAAAGTGGATCTGAAGGAACAGGTTGTTGATTTTCCACCACAGCCGGTTATTACGAAAGATAATGTTACAATGCAGATTGATACGGTTGTATTTTATCAGATTACAGATCCGAAGCTGTTCTGTTATGGAGTTGCGAACCCGATTATGGCGATTGAGAATCTGACGGCAACGACACTTCGTAACATTATCGGTGATCTGGAACTGGATCAGACATTGACTTCGAGAGAGACGATCAACACGAAGATGCGGGCATCACTGGATGTTGCAACAGATCCGTGGGGCATTAAGGTAAACCGTGTTGAGCTGAAGAATATTATTCCGCCGTCTGCAATCCGTGACGCGATGGAGAAACAGATGAAGGCAGAGCGTGAACGAAGAGAAGCGATTCTCCGTGCGGAAGGTGAGAAGAAGTCTACAATCCTTGTGGCAGAGGGACATAAGGAATCTGCGATTCTGGACGCTGAGGCTGAGAAACAGGCTGCTATTTTAAGAGCTGAAGCTGAGAAAGAGAAGATGATTAAGGAAGCAGAAGGTGAGGCGGAAGCAATCTTGAAAGTGCAGCAGGCGAATGCGGATGGTATCCGTTTCCTGAAGGAAGCAGGAGCAGATGAAGCTGTATTGACGATGAAGAGCCTGGAAGCATTTGCAAAGGCTGCAGACGGAAAGGCAACGAAGATTATCATTCCGTCCGAGATCCAGGGCATTGCAGGACTTGTACAGTCTATTGCAGAGATTGCGAGAGAAGAAGACTAATTAGGAAGATGAGAGGGAAGAACATGCCAAAGGTGTGCTCTTCCTTCTGTAATTATATATCGAAGCAGTTCGAGGAGGAGATTATATATGAAACCAGTAATTGATCTTACGAAAGAATATGGACTTGTATTTGACGGCGGCGGCGCAAGAGGAGCGTATCAGATTGGTGCGTGGAAAGCTCTGCGGGAAGCGGGAGTAAAGGTTTGTGCTGTGGCAGGAACATCGGTAGGAGCGCTGAATGGAGCTATGATCTGTATGGGAGACCTTGAACTGGCGGAAAATATCTGGAAGGAAATCCGTTTCTCTCAAGTAATGGATGTGGATGACGAATGGATGCAGAGATTGTTTGACGGAGAGATTAATTTTTCAGAATTTATTTCGGAAATGAAAAAGACACTGAAAGAAGGCGGAGTAGATATTACTCCGCTGAAGAATTTGATCCATGATATTGTCGATGAAAAGAAGATTAGAGAATCCGGGATGGAATTTTGTCTGCTGACATTTTCGCTGACGGATCTGAAAGAGTTAGATCTGAGTATTCGCGATATTCCGGAGGGGCAGCTGGAAGATTTTCTTCTGGCAAGCGCTTATCTTCTTGGGTTTAAGAATGAAAAGCTTCACGGTAAGAAATATATTGACGGAGGGGTAATTAATAATGTGCCTCTTGGGTCACTGATTGATAGAGGATATCACAATATTATTGAAGTGCGTATTTACGGGCCGGGAAGAGAACCGAAGATAAAACTTCCGGAAGACGCTATTATACATGAAGTTGCACCGAGAGTACGTCTCGGAAGTATCATTGAATTTGAGAAGCAAAGAAGCCGGCAGAATCTGAAAATCGGTTATTACGACACACTAAGGATGCTGTATGGACTTCAGGGAAAGATTTACTATATTGAACAATCAGAAAATGAATGTTATTATAAGGAAAAACTCCATCATATGACGGAAGCTAAGAAGCGGGAGATTGCTTTTATCTTAAAATTGCCGTTCGGATGGGGAGATCAGGAATTGTATATGGGAATGCTGGAAGCAAGTGCAAAGCTTCTGCGGATTCCGAAGTATGCAGTGTATACAGTAGAGGAGTTGTTAGAGTTGGTAAAAAAAGCATATATGCAGGAGAGAGAGAAGCAAGAGTTTCCGGAATTTGTAGAGCAGGTTGCAGGCAGACAGAATGATATCTGTCTGAAAGGAAGAAATTTCCTGACACTGAAAGATTTTACAAAAGAAGAGATTATTTATTTGCTGGATCTGGCGGCAGATTTGAAAGAGAAGAAACATAATGGCATTCCGGTAGATTATTTCCGTGGAAAGAATGTTGCATTAATCTTTGAGAAGACAAGTACAAGAACAAGATGTTCTTTTGAGATTGCTGCCAGTGACTTAGGAATGGGAAGTACTTATCTGGACCCAACGGTTTCTCAGATTGGTAAGAAAGAGAGCATTAAAGATACAGCCCGTGTTCTTGGAAGGATGTATGACGGAATTGAATATCGGGGATATGGACAGGAGATTGTGGAAGAACTTGCCAAATATGCAGGAATTCCGGTGTGGAATGGTCTGACAAATGAATATCATCCGACACAGATGCTGGCAGATCTTCTGACAATCCGGGAACATTTTGGAACATTGGAAGGAATTAAGTTCGCGTATCTTGGAGATGCCCGTTACAATATGGGGAATTCGCTTATGATTGCATGCAGTAAAATGGGAATGCACTTTGTAGCATGTGCGCCGAAGAAATATTTTCCAAATGAAGAGCTTGTAAAAGAATGTGAAGAGTACGCGGCTGAAAGTGGCGGAAGTATTACGTTGACAGACGATGTGTGGGAAGGCACAAAAGGAGCGAATGTCATTGCCACGGATGTATGGGTATCTATGGGAGAACCGGATCGGGTATGGAAAGAGCGAATCAATGATCTGACACCGTATAAAGTGACGGCAGACATTATGAAAAATGCGGGAGAGGAAGCTGTTTTCTTACATTGCCTTCCGGCATTCCATGATTTGGATACGCAAATCGGACGTGAAATCGGGGCAAAGTTTGGTCTGACAGAGATGGAAGTGACAGATGAGGTGTTTGAAGCGGATTATTCACTTGTATTTGATGAGGCAGAGAACCGTATGCATACGATTAAAGCTGTTATGGCGGCAACATTGTAGAAAAAACAGTAGAAATCTATTGAAAATAAATTTAAAAAGCGGAAAGGGAATATGATTCATGTATGATGAGAAAGTGGTGCTTTGCGGAGCGAATGCTTATGAGCAGAAATATTATCTGAACCCGGATTTTGACAGACTTCCGGAGCAGATACAGAATGAATTGAAAATTATGTGTGTGCTTTACACAGAAGATGTGGGAGGAATTCTGACGCTTGTATTTGAAGAGGATGGGGAACTGTGCTTTGAAGTAACAAGTGAAGAATTTGATCCGATGTTTGACGAGATCGGAAGCCGTTTAAAGATTAAAGAATTGCAGCGGACAAAACGCGAACTTCTGGAAGGACTGCAGATGTATTATCGGATTTTCTTTTTGGGAGAAGACATTCCGGAGCTGGATGAATAGAATGTAAAGGATTAAGAATTTGATGAGACAACTAACAATAGGAAACGTAACACTGGAAAATTCATATATACTTGCACCAATGGCAGGGGTAACAGACCTGCCATTCCGCTTGCTCTGTAAAGAACAGGGAGCGGGATTGCTCTGTATGGAGATGGTCAGCGCCAAAGCGGTACAGTATGAGAACCGCAATACATATGCACTGTTGAAAATCCACCCGGATGAAATGCCGGTATCACTGCAGTTATTTGGTTCGGAGCCGGATACAATCAGTGAAGTGGCAAAACGTTTGGAGGAGCTTCCATTTTCCATATTAGATATTAATATGGGCTGCCCGGTGCCGAAGATCGTTAAGAATGGTGAAGGTGCTGCGCTTATGCTTCAGCCGAGGTTGGTGGAGGAAATTGTAACAAAGACAGTAAAAGCAATCCGGAAACCGGTTACGGTTAAGATTCGGAAGGGATTTGATGACGAGCATATTAATGCGGTAGAAATTGCTAAAATTGTCGAGGCATCCGGAGGAGCGGCTGTGGCAGTTCACGGAAGAACAAGAGAGCAGTATTATTCCGGTCAGGCTGATTGGGATATTATCCGTAAAGTAAAAGAAGCAGTGAGCATTCCGGTAATTGGGAACGGAGATGTTACATCGCCGCTGAAAGCAGAAGAAATGCGGCGTCAGACAGGGTGTGACGGTATCATGGTTGGCCGTGGAGTACAGGGGAATCCGTGGATTTTCCGTGAACTTGTGCAGTATGAAGAAACGGGAGTGATTCCCAAACGTCCGACTGCAGGAGAGATACGGAATATGATGCTTCGGCATGCAAGGATGCAGATGGAAGAGAAAGGAGATCATCTCGGAATTCTGGAGATGAGAAAACATGTTGCGTGGTATACGACAGGTCTTCCAAATGCAGCGAAACTCCGAAATGAGATCAATCAGACAGAAAGCTATGAAGAATTAGAAAGACTGCTGACAGAGAGGATTCCGGACAGATATCCGGAGAGAAATCAGGAAAGTGGTATATAAAAAGATATTTTGAATAGACATCTGAAAAGACGGTTTGAATCGCTTGACAATAGTAATGTGATGCGGTATAATACCAAGACTGCGGGAGTCCAACTTTTTTTATAAAATGTACTCTGGTATAAAAATGATTATAAACATGCTTATTTATAGAAGCAATCAAAGATAGACAGGTAGCATGGTAGGAGGAAGAATCAATTATGGAAGAAAAGAAAACACTGCTTACTTACACAGGATTAAAGAAATTGGAAGATGAACTGGAGAACTTAAAAGTTGTCAAAAGAAAAGAAGTAGCAGGAAAGATTAAAGAAGCAAGAGAACAGGGAGATTTATCTGAGAATGCAGAGTATGATGCAGCGAAAGATGAACAGAGAGATATCGAAGCCCGTATCGAAGAACTTGAAAAAATCTTAAAGAACGCAGAAGTTGTTGTAGAAGATGAAGTTGATCTTGAAAAGATTAACATCGGCTGCACAGTTCATGTATACGATTGTGAATTTGAAGAAGAATTGGAATTTAAAATTGTTGGATCTACAGAGGCGAACAGCCTTCAGGGAAAGATTTCCAATGAATCACCGGTAGGAAAAGCGCTTCTTGGCCATGTTGTCGGAGATACTGTAACAGTAGAGACACAGGCAGGCGTAATGGAATACAAAGTGTTAAGAATTGAAAGAACAGCGTAAAGCAAGCGAAGGAGTGAAAAACGTGGGAGAACAGAAGAACGTACAGGAAACTGATTTAAACCAGTTAAGAAAGGTGCGCCGTGAGAAACTTACAGAATTGCAGAACAACGGCAAAGATCCATTTGTAATTACAAAATATGATGTGACAAACCACAGTACAGAGATCAAAGATCATTTTGATGAGATGGAAGGTAAGGTTGTATCTATTGCAGGACGTATGATGTCTAAACGTGTTATGGGAAAAGCTTCTTTCTGTAATGTACAGGACTTACAGGGTAATATTCAGTCTTATGTTGCAAGAGATAACGTGGGAGAAGAGGTTTATAAAGACTTTAAGAAGATGGATATCGGAGATATTATCGGTATCAAAGGCGAAGTGTTCCGCACAAAGATGGGAGAGATTTCCATTCATGCTACAGAGGTGACTTTATTATCTAAGAGTCTTCAGATTCTTCCTGAGAAATTCCACGGGCTGACTAATACAGATATTCGCTATCGTCAGAGATATGTGGATTTGATTATGAATCCGGATGTAAAAGAGACATTTATCAAACGTTCTAAGATTTTAAGCGCAATCAGAAAATATCTGGACGGACAGGGATTCATGGAAGTTGAGACACCAATGCTTGTGGCAAATGCAGGCGGCGCTGCGGCAAGACCGTTTGAGACACATTTCAATGCATTGAATGAAGATCTGAAGCTTCGCATTTCTCTTGAACTTTATTTAAAGAGACTGATCGTTGGCGGAATGGAACGAGTTTACGAGATCGGACGTGTATTCCGTAATGAAGGTCTTGATACAAGACATAATCCGGAATTTACATTGATGGAATTATACCAGGCATATACAGATTATAACGGTATGATGGATCTGACAGAAAATCTGTACCGCTATGTAGCACAGGAAGTTCTTGGTACAACAAAGATCACATATAATGGTATTGAGATGGATCTTGGCAAACCATTTGAGAGAATCACAATGGTAGATGCGGTTAAGAAATATGCAGGTGTTGACTGGAATGAAGTCCACACATTGAAAGAGGCAAGAGCACTTGCAAAAGAACATCATGTTGAATATGAAGAACGTCACAAAAAAGGTGATATTCTAGCTCTGTTCTTTGAAGAATTTGCAGAAGAACATCTGATTCAGCCGACATTTGTAACAGATCATCCGATTGAGATTTCTCCGCTTACAAAGAAAAAACCGGAGAATCCGGAATATACAGAGCGTTTCGAATTCTTTATGAATGGTTGGGAAATGGCAAATGCTTATTCAGAGTTAAATGACCCGATTGATCAGAGAGCACGTTTCAAAGCACAGGAAGAATTACTGGCTCAGGGAGACGATGAAGCAAATACAACGGACGAAGATTTCATGAACGCACTTGAAATCGGTATGCCGCCAACAGGAGGTATCGGATTCGGTATTGATAGAATGTGTATGCTTCTGACAGACAGCGCAGCAATCAGAGATGTATTACTC
>CAUCYJ010000048.1:0-13903 GCA_958446945.1 uncultured Lachnospiraceae bacterium
AAACGAAGAAGCTTCCTTTATGATTACGCAGTTGGCAAAATTTTTCCGCATCAGCCTTTCAAAAGGGCGCACGATTATTACGATTCGAGATGAACTTCAGCATGCCCAGAGTTATATGAACATTCAAAAAATTCGTTATAAAAACACATTTTCAGTAACATTCGCGGTAGCAGAAGAGTTGTATTCTTACTGTACTGTGAAACTGATTTTGCAGCCGCTTTTGGAAAATGCCATTGCATATGGAGTAGGGGCAATGGATGATTCCGGTGAGATTGTTGTGGCAGGAGAGAGGAAAGGAAGAGATATCATTCTTTCCGTCAAAGATAATGGTATTGGAATGACGGAGGAGGAAGTGGAACATATATTGACAGATGGTGAACGTATTAGCAAACATGGCTCCGGAGTCGGACTTGTAAATGTGAATAACCGCATACAGATACTTTTTGGAAAAGAGTATGGTTTGAAGGTAGAGAGTGAGCCGGATGAGGGAACTGTTGTATCGATCAGAATGCCGGCAGTGCCGTATACAGAAGAAAATCGGGAAATTCTTGAGAAAGGTCATTTGTTTCGGAAGGAAGATGTGATGGATGAGGAAGTGTAGCAGAGCATGGTAAGTGGAAAAAAAGGATTTATTATAACGGAAATGATATTAGGGCTGTTGGCAGCGGTACTTGCAGTAAGTATGCTTCTTGGAAAGGGGGAGCAGAAACGGAATAAAGTGTCCGTAATCCTGCAGAATGCAGATGACAGCCAGTGGGCATCTGCAAAGTATGGATTAAAAACTGCTGGAGAAGATTTTGGAGTGGAAGTTACAATCGTAAATATGGAAAGTGGTTCCACCGCTAAAAAGCAGAAGCAGATGATGGAAACAGAATTGAAAAATGGAGCCGATGCCCTGATCGTGCAGCCGGCAGCTGGAGGTGATGCCGAGTCAGCAGCCGCAAAGATTAGAAAAAATATCCCGATCATGCTGTTGGAATCCATTTCTTCCGAAGACGGTAAAAAGAAAGAGTGGCCGGTAACAGAACCTGATAATTATGAAATGGGACAGGAGCTTGCTAAGGAACTTCTGAAAGATTATAATGGAAATCTTCAGGGAAAAAGAATTGGAATTTTTGCCGAAACAATGGATATGGAGATAATTCGCAGGAGAGATGAGGGATTTCGGGACGCAATAAAGGAAGCAAACGGAGAAATTATCTGGTCTGTAGCAGGCTCCTTTACAGAAGCCAGTGGTGCGCTTACAAGCTGGCCGAAAGTAGATATCGTAATTGCATTGGATGACAGAAGTGTGAAAACAGCGGGACGCTATGCGGATAGGAATCAGCTTTGGGGGGCGGTCGTGTATGGAATAGGTCATTCGACAGAGTCAGTATATTACCTGGACACAAGAAATGTAGAATGTCTTGTTGTTCCGGATGAGTTTGATGCGGGATATCAAAGTCTGAAGGAAGTGTCGCAGGCACTGGAGAAGTTTTGGCCTGAGATGAAAAGCAGAAGGATTGCTCATACAGTTCTGCGAAGAGATTGTTTGTTTACGAAGGAGAGTCAGAAAATACTTTTTACAATGAGTCAGTAGAAAGACAGAGGTGTCAAAATGAAACAAAAAAAAGTGTGGGAAGCTTGCGTTTTGCTTATGTTTGGAATGCAGATGGTATCCGGCTGCAAGGCAGGTGAGACAGCACAGACAGAGAAGATTCATGTTGGAGTAACTTACTATAATCAGAGTGATACCTTTCTGAATGAGATGTTGTCAAATTTTCGGGAGGAACTGAAATTAGCAGCGGGAACATCTGAGACGACAGTAACGGTATTAGATGCTGCCGGAGCACAGCGGACGCAGGATGATCAGGTAAAAGAATTAATTGATATGGAATGTGATGTGCTGTGTGTAAATCTGGTGGATCGAGCAGATCCGTCGGAAATTATAGATTTGGCAAGAGATAATGATGTACCTATCATTTTTTTTAACAGAGAACCGGTAGCGGAAGATCTGATGCAATGGGACGGCCTCTATTATGTGGGGGCCGAGGCAAAGCAGTCTGGTATCATGCAGGGAGAATTAGCAGCTGAAGTTATCCGGAACAATGAAAAGGTTGACAGGAATGGCGATGGAAAAATCCAATATGTTGTGCTTGAAGGAGAAGCAGGGCATCAGGATGCAATTATTCGAACCGGATATGCAGTGGACACATTGAAAAACCAGGGAATTATGCTGGAAAAATTAAGTTACCAGATTGCTAATTGGAGCCGTCCGCAGGCACAGAACCGGATGGAGCAGCTGATCAGTCAGTATCAGAACCAGATTGAACTTGTGCTGGCAAACAATGATGATATGGCGCTTGGTGCAATCGATGCTTATAAGGGAGCAAATTATACAGAAAATACATGGCCGGTCTTTCTTGGAATTGATGGAACCCATGTAGGGCTTCAGGCATTTTTGGAAGGAGAACTGGCAGGAACGGTTTATAATGATAAAGAAGGACAGGCGGAAGCAATGGCTCAGCTTGCGGTTGAAATCAGCGATGGTACCGTACATTCGGAAAAGTATATTTATTTGCCGTATATTAAAATAACAGAAAAAAATGTCAGAGAATTTTTAGAGAGACAGTAGAACAGAAAAAAGCTGATGCAGCGAATCGACAGACGGAAGAGAGGTGTTCCGTTTCGATTTCCGGCATCAGCTTTTGTGTTATTGAAAATGTCTGCGTAGTTTTTCGATAGCGCTCTTTTCGATACGAGAGACATAAGAGCGGGAAATACCAAGCTGAGAAGCTACCTCCCTCTGAGTATATTCTCCTTCGTTATAAAGCCCATAGCGCAGTTTAAGAACAAGTCGTTCCCGAGGAGAGAGTTCAGATTCTACTTTTGTATAAAGGAGTTGGATATCATCATGTAAGGCAATTTGTGCTTCCGTGTCAAGCTCTTCTGTTTCTAATATATCATAGAGTTGGATTTCATTGCCTTCGCAGTCTGTTCCGATGGGATCGTAGAGAGAAACCTCTTTAGAAGATTTTTTTTTGGAACGCAGGAACATAAGAATTTCATTTTCGATACAGCGTGCAGCGTAAGAAGCAAGGTGATTATTGCGTTTTGGATTGAAGGTTGTGACGGCTTTGATCAATCCGATTGTGCCAATGGAGATGAAATCTTCCTGGTCAGTGTCTGCGTGCTGGTATTTTTTTACGATGTGTGCGACAAGGCGAAGATTGCGCTCGATTAAGATATGTTTTGCAGTCAGATCACCTTCGGTATATTTCTGCATGTAGAATTGTTCCTCTTCCCGGGAGAGGGGCTGTGGAAATGCTTTCAAGATCAATACCTCGCTGCGTGTTTAATACAATGTATGAGAGGGTAGATTGATTTGTGCTTTTCCATCAAAAACATTTTGAATTCTGTGGAAAATGCCTGGGATATCATTGCACTGTATTAGAATCTATGATAATATGAACCCATATCTTCATATCCGGCGAGTGATTCTTATCACATTTCTGAATTTGACAATTCTACGTCTTCTGAGAGTTCTTATAGCAGCCGGATCATCCAGATGAAAAATAGAATCAGGAAAGGAGCTGACTGAAATTATGTTCAGTAAAGTGACAACGGCTGTACTGTATGGGCTTAGGGTAAAGTTTGTTCAGGCAGAAGCAGATGTCAGCAATGGGCTTCCGGTATTTCATATGGTAGGGTATCTGTCATCGGAAGTCAAAGAGGCAAGTGAGAGGGTACGTTCTGCGATTCGACATACGGGGTATTTGCTTCCGGCTAAAAGAATTGTTGTAAATTTATCACCGGCAAATTTACGTAAAAAAGGGTCCTCATTTGATCTTCCGGTAGCAATAGCTGTACTTCAGGCAATGGGGATAAGGATTCCTATTGCAGAAACAGGGGAAATATTGTGGATAGGAGAGCTTGGACTTGATGGTGAGATTAGAAAGGTACCAGGAATTCTGCCGATCGTAGATGAGGCAAAAAAACAGGGGATTTCAATTTGTGTTGTTCCGAAAGAGAATGAAGAAGAAGCGGGACTTGTTGATGGAATTTATGTGATTGGGCTTTCGCATTTGAGGGAGGTAATGGAGGAAAATCTTACTGGAAGATCTCCAGTGAAGAAATTTGTTTTGCATCAGCGTCCGCTTTATCCGGACTTTTCTGATATTGCAGGTCAGGAAGCTGTAAAACGCGCTGTTGAGGTAGCAGTGGCAGGGGGACATAATATTTTGTTCTTAGGCCCGCCGGGAGCAGGAAAAACAATGCTGGCTAAGCGGATTCCGGGAATCTTACCTCCGCTTACAAGAGAAGAGAGTATTGAGCTTACAAAAATTTACAGCATACTTGGAAGGGTGTCTTCAGAGCAGCCGCTTATAGAGGAAAGGCCTTTTCGTGAAGTTCATCATACTGCATCCAAACCGGCGCTGCTTGGTGGAGGACAGACGCCTCTTCCGGGAGAAATCAGTATGGCGCACAAGGGTGTTTTGTTTTTAGATGAATTAGCGGAATTTGATAAGGCAGTTCTGGAAGTCCTCCGCCAGCCACTGGAATCAAAGGAAATACGGCTGATCAGAACACAGGGCACCTATGTGTATCCGGCAGATTTTATTCTTGTCGGAGCCATGAATCCCTGTCCTTGCGGATGTTATCCGGATCTAAACAGATGTATGTGTACACCTGCCCAGATTCAGAATTATCTTGGAAAGATCAGCCAGCCATTTCTGGACAGAATCGATATTTGTATTGAAGTTCCAAAAGTTACCTACGAATCTTTGAGGGGAGAACTATATACGCCAAAAGAGCGAGACTCGGCCAGGATGCGAAGGCGGATCTGTGCAGCAAGAGAGATACAAAAACAGCGATTTCTAAAAAATGCTTATGATGTGAATGCACTGTTGGAGCCGGGAGACATGAGCAGATACTGTGATCTTGGAAGCACAGAAGAAAAACTAATGGGACAGGCGTTTCAGGCATATGGAATGACAGCAAGAACATATCATAAAGTATTGAAAGTTGCCAGAACAATCGCAGATCTTGAAGGGGAGAAGAAGATAAGATCTGTTCATTTAAAAGAGGCTATCGGTTACCGGACATTGGATAAAAAATATTGGGGAAGGCAGGGACTGAGATGAAATATGAATATTGGTTTGGAATACTTCCCGGAATTTCGGCCGCTAGAAAATTTGTAATCCGTTCGGCTGTTCCGTCAGCAGCTGTGCTGTATAAAACAAAAGAGCTCCATACGCTGGGAATCTGTCTGAAAGAGAAAGAGACTTTAGCAATCCAGGACGGACAGAAATGTTATGATAAGGAAACACTGAATCGAAATCTAGAGGAACTTTACAGGAAAAACATATATTTTCTTAGGCGAGGGACAAAAGAATATCCAAAACGGCTTTCAAGTATTTCTGCGCCGCCGTATTTTCTCTATGTAAAAGGAAAACTTCCAGAGGAAGAAATGCCGGCGGCAGCTATAGTTGGAGCTAGAAGATGTACTGCCTATGGGAGGCAATCTGCAGAAAATTTTGCCGTCAGCCTTTCGCGGCATGGCGTTTTAATTGTAAGTGGAATGGCACTTGGAATAGATGGTGCAGCACAGAGAGGAGCTTTAAAAGCAGGAGGAAAGACAATTGCAGTATTGGGATGCGGTGTGGATATTTGTTACCCAAGAGAACACATAGGATTGTATCAGGATATTCTTGATACAGGGGGAGCGATTATTTCAGAATATCCTCCGGGCATGCAGCCTCTTCCACAGAATTTTCCTGCACGCAACAGGATTATCAGCGCTTTATCGGATGTAGTCCTTGTAATGGAAGCACGTCAAAAGAGTGGATCACTGATTACTGCAGATATGGCGCTTGAACAGGGAAAAGATGTGTATGCGCTTCCGGGACCGATTAGCAGCAGCTTGAGCAGAGGGTGTCATCAGCTCATACAGCAAGGTGCCGGAATATTATTATCTCCGGAAGAATTGCTGGAAGAACTGGAATTTGGCAGTCGTAATTTATATGGAAAAATAAAAGAAACCAAAATAAAGCTTGAAAGTCATCTTGATTTGGTGTATAGTTGTCTCGGCTTCTGCCAGAAAGGACTGCAGCAGATTGTAGAAGAAACAGATCTTCCGGTTCAGACAGTAATCGGAGCATTGACAGATTTGACGCTGCAGGGATATGCAGAAGAGATTTCAAAAAATTATTATGTAAAATGTATATAGAAACCGTAAGGAGGTTTATATGATATGGCACGGTATCTAGTGATCGTAGAGTCACCGGCGAAAGTGAAAACAATTAAAAAATTTTTGGGAAGCAATTATGTTGTTACAGCGTCCAACGGACATGTGAGGGATCTCCCAAAGAGCCAGCTTGGAATCGACGTAGAACATGATTTTGAACCTAAATATATTACTATTCGTGGAAAAGGAGATATTCTTGCAAATCTGCGTAAAGAGGTAAAAAAAGCAGATAAAGTATTTCTTGCAACTGACCCTGACCGGGAGGGAGAAGCAATTGCCTGGCATTTGTCAAAAGCGTTGAAGCTGGATGATAAGAAAATGTTCCGAATCAGTTTTAATGAGATTACGAAAAGCGCTGTGAAAGCTTCTATTAAAGAAGCGCGGGAAATTGATATGGATCTTGTAGATGCACAGCAGGCAAGACGTGCTCTGGACCGCATCGTTGGATATCGGATCAGCCCGTTATTATGGGCAAAAGTAAAAAGAGGGTTAAGTGCAGGACGTGTTCAGTCCGTTGCTCTTCGGATTATTGCAGATCGTGAGGAAGAAATAGATGCATTTATTCCGGAAGAATACTGGACACTGGATGCGGAACTCGCAGTAAAAGGGGAAAGAAAGCATCTTCAAGCTAAGTTTTATGGAAAAGAAAAAGAGAAGATCACAATTCGTTCAAAAGAAGAGTTGGATCGCATCGTAAAAGAAGTGGAAGGAGAAACCTTCCGGGTGGTAGATGTGAAGAAAGGTGAACGGAGCCAGAAACCTCCGGTACCGTTTACAACAAGTACACTTCAGCAGGAAGCATCTAAAGTATTGAATTTTGCAACGCAGAAAACAATGAGAATCGCACAGCAGCTGTATGAAGGAATTGACTTAAAGGGAAATGGAACAGTTGGTCTAATCACATATCTGCGTACAGATTCTACCCGTGTATCAGAAGAAGCAGATGAGAATACAAGGAAATATGTATCAGAAGTTTATGGGGAAGCATTTGTAACAGAAGGACAGAAGAAAAAAGAAGACGGGAAGAAAATCCAAGATGCACATGAGGCGATTCGCCCAACCGATGTGACAAGAACTCCGGCATCGGTAAAGGAATCACTTTCAAGAGATCAGTTCCGTTTGTATCAGCTGATTTGGAAACGATTCGTAGCAAGTCGTATGGCTCCGGCGAAATTTGAGACAACATCTGTTAAAATTGCTGCAGGAGAATACCGTTTTCAAGTATCTGCATCTAGAGTGGCATTTGAAGGTTTCCGGGAAGTTTATGTAGAATCCGGAGAAGAAAAGGCAGAAAATAATGTATTATTGAAATCGCTGGATGTTTCTTCGGAACTGACAAAGAAGCAGTTGGATGCAAAACAGCATTTTACACAGCCGCCGGCGCATTATACAGAAGCCGCACTTGTAAAAGCTTTGGAAGAACTTGGAATTGGACGGCCTAGTACATATGCGCCGACGATTTCTACGATTATTGCAAGACGTTATGTAGCAAAAGAAAATAAAAATCTGTATTTAACAGAGCTTGGTGATGTGGTTAATCATATTATGAAGCAATCATTCCCGAGTATTGTAGATGTGAATTTTACTGCCTATATGGAAGGACTTCTTGATATGGTGGCGGAAGGAAAAGTAGAATGGAAGAGCGTGATCAGTAATTTCTATCCGGATCTGGATGCAGCTGTTCAACAGGCAGAAAAAGAGTTGGAAAGTGTTAAGATTGAAGATGAGGTAACGGATGTTGTTTGTGAGGAATGCGGAAGAAATATGGTTATCAAATATGGACCTCACGGGAAATTTCTGGCTTGTCCGGGATTTCCGGAATGCCGCAATACAAAACCTTATCTTGAGAAGATCGGAGTAGCATGTCCGCTCTGTGGAAAAGAAATTGTTGTTCGGAAAACAAAAAAAGGACGGCGTTATTACGGTTGTGAAGACAATCCAGAGTGCGAGTTTATGTCATGGCAGAAGCCATATTCTGAAAAATGTCCGAAGTGTGGAAGCTATATGACAGAAAAGGGAAGTAAAGTTGTGTGTAGCAATTCAAATTGTGGATTTGTTGGAATAAAAGAAAATAAATAGCAAATTGCATTGAAATTGCATAAATTGTGTGCTAACATAAACTTTATGAGACAAATATGTTTATGGATTGAAGATGGAGGCAGTTATGAGTGTACAACTATTAGATAAAACTAGAAAGATTAATAAATTACTTCACAACAATAATTCCAGTAAGGTAGTGTTTAATGATATCTGTAAAGTGCTGACAGAGATCTTACGGTCAAATGTACTTGTTATCAGTAAAAAAGGTAAGGTACTCGGGGTTAGCTTTTGCGAGAATGTAGGTGTGATTGAGGAACTTTTGGAAGAAGAAGTAGGAACACATATTGATGAGATGCTGAATGAGCGTCTTTTGAATGTGCTGTCTACGAAAGAGAATGTGAATCTGGAAACACTGGGATTTTCTGCTGAGAGTACAAAGGGATATCAGGGAATTATTACGCCGATTGATATTGCGGGAGAACGCCTCGGTACGCTTTTTATGTATAAATGTAATGAGCTGTATGAGATTGATGATATTATTCTGAGCGAGTACGGAACAACAGTTGTTGGACTAGAAATGCTTCGTTCTGTGAATGAAGAAAGTGCAGAAGAGGCGAGAAAAGAGCAGATTGTACAGTCTGCTATTAGTACGTTGTCGTTTTCAGAATTGGAAGCGATCATTCATATTTTTGACGAACTTGGTGGTTCTGAGGGAATTCTTGTAGCGAGCAAAATTGCAGACAGAGTCGGTATTACACGCTCTGTTATTGTAAATGCACTTCGTAAGTTTGAAAGTGCGGGTGTGATAGAGTCCCGTTCTTCCGGAATGAAAGGAACCTATATTCGAGTTGTGAATGATTATATTTTCCAGGAACTAGAACAGATTAAGCGCGAAAAGAGATTAAAATAAAGAAAAAAAGGGTGTTCCAGGTAATATGAAGGACGCCCTTTTCTTGTTTGAATATATTCATGAAAAAGAGGAGGTGCCAAGATGTTCAAAAAAGGACCGTCGAAACTTATGATGGCGCGAAGTTTTGGAGAAAATGCCGTAATTGATGAAACGATATATGAATGTGAACTGCTTCGGTATGAAAAGAGAAGTGAGTGCATATATCTGTTATTGAAGGAGGATGTGCTGACAGAAATTTCTCAAGATGCTCTTTATCGCTGTCGACTGGAAGAAAATGATACGCTTTGTGAAGTGATAGGGCGTATCCGGGAAAGGTATTGCAGTGAGGAAGGAAATATTCTGGAATTTAAAATTGAAAATGGTGTCTATCTGGTAAATGGAGAGCAAAATATAAAATAAACATAAACTAGGTTGACAAAGTGAAAACAGAGTGCTATTTTATTACTAGAATAATTTAGCACTCGTTTTAAATGAGTGCTAATAGAATAGATTAAGGAGGAATTCAACATGAAATTAGTACCTTTAGGTGACAGAGTTGTATTAAAACAGTTAGAGGCAGAAGAAACAACAAAATCTGGGATTGTGCTTCCAGGTCAGACAAAAGAGAAGCCACAGCAGGCTGAAGTTGTTGCAGTAGGACCGGGCGGTGTTGTTGATGGTAAGGAAGTTGAAATGGCAGTGAAGGTAGGAGAACAGGTAATCTATTCCAAATATGCAGGAACAGAAGTAGAACTTGAGAAAGAAGAGTACATTATCGTAAGACAGAGCGATATTCTTGCAGTGGTTCAATAAGGAGCAGGAATGCAGATTATTGCAGCAATTTGTATAGAAATAAAAAAGAGAATGTAAATGCAGAATAAAAGGAGGCCTTTACCGTGGCAAAGGAAATTAAATTTGGAGCAGACGCAAGAGCAGCATTAGAAGCAGGTGTAAATCAGCTTGCAAATACAGTAAGAGTAACATTAGGACCAAAAGGAAGAAATGTTGTTTTAGACAAGTCTTTCGGAGCTCCGTTGATTACAAATGATGGTGTAACAATTGCAAAAGAAATTGAGCTTGAAGATGCATTTGAAAATATGGGTGCACAGTTGATTCGTGAAGTTGCATCTAAAACAAATGATGTAGCCGGAGATGGTACAACAACAGCAACAGTACTTGCACAGGCAATGGTTCATGAAGGAATGAAGAACCTGGCAGCAGGAGCTAACCCGATTATTTTAAGAAAGGGAATGAAAAAAGCGACAGAAACAGCTGTAGAAGCAATTGCAAAGATGAGCAGCAAAGTAAATGGCAAAGATCAGATTGCAAGAGTAGCAGCAATTTCTGCTTCTGATGATGAAGTTGGTCAGATGGTTGCAGATGCAATGGAAAAAGTTTCTAACGATGGTGTTATTACAATTGAAGAATCTAAAACAATGAAGACAGAGTTAGATCTTGTAGAAGGTATGCAGTTTGACAGAGGATATATTTCTGCATACATGGCAACAGATATGGAGAAAATGGAGGCAACACTGGAAGATCCATATATCTTGATCACAGATAAGAAGATTTCTAATATTCAAGATATTCTTCCGCTGTTAGAACAGGTTGTACAGTCAGGAGCAAAACTTTTGATTATTGCAGAAGATGTAGAAGGTGAAGCACTTACAACATTAATTGTAAATAAACTGCGCGGAACATTCAACGTAGTTGCAGTAAAGGCTCCGGGATATGGTGACAGAAGAAAAGCAATGCTTGAAGATATCGCAATTTTGACAGGCGGTCAGGTAATTTCTGATGAACTTGGACTTGACCTGAAAGAGACAACACTTGATCAGCTTGGACGTGCAAAATCTGTTAAAGTACAGAAAGAAAATACAGTGATTGTAGACGGATGTGGAGAAAAAGAAGCAATCAATGCACGAATCGCACAGATGAAAGCACAGATTGAAGAGACAACATCTGAATTTGATAAAGAAAAATTACAGGAAAGACTTGCAAAGATGGCAGGTGGAGTAGCTGTAATCCGCGTAGGAGCTGCAACAGAAACAGAAATGAAAGAAGCAAAACTTCGTATGGAAGATGCGCTTGCAGCAACAAGAGCAGCAGTAGAAGAAGGAATTATTGCAGGTGGCGGTTCTGCTTATATCCATGCATCAAAAGAAGTTTCAAAACTGGCGGAGACATTATCAGGAGATGAACGGACAGGCGCAAATGTTGTTCTGAAAGCTCTTGAGGCTCCATTATTCCATATTGCAGCAAATGCTGGATTAGAAGGCGCTGTAATTATTAACAGAGTAAGAGAAAGTGAACCGGGAACAGGTTTTGATGCATATAAAGAAGAATATGTAGATATGGTAAAAGCAGGTATTCTGGATCCGGCTAAAGTAACAAGAAGTGCACTTCAGAATGCAACAAGTGTAGCATCTACATTATTGACAACAGAATCTGTTGTAGCAAATATTAAAGAAGAGACACCGGCAATGCCAGCTGGAGCTCCGGGAATGGGTATGATGTAATATGAGAAAGCCAGTGATTTTGATATCGTCGGCTTCCAATGAAAATGAGATGAAATTGAAAGGCGCAGTTCGTGAACTGCGTCTTTCAAGAGCATATGGAGATGCTGTTTCAGCAGCAGGCGGTGTGCCGGTACTGTCGGCAGAACAAAATGCAGAGGAGTTGGCTGAGGTTTGTGACGGACTGTTATTATCTGGCGGGGATGATATTGAACCGGAACTGTTTGGAGAAGCAAAATTGAATTCCAGTGTAAAATTGGATCCGGCAAGAACCGACAATGAATATGCTCTTATAGAAGCATTTCGCAGAAGAAAGAAGCCTATTTTTGGAATCTGCCGGGGCTTTCAATTGTTAAATGTGTATTATGGAGGCAGTCTGTATCAGGATATGACGGTGCAGAAAAGATGGTTTCATATGACTCCGCATCTTCTACATGATATCGAGTGTGACAGAAATAGTATTCTTGGGAAGCTTTATGGGGAACAGATTCAAGTAAATAGTACACATCATCAGGGAATCTGCAGACTCGGAGAAGGGCTGCGTCCAACAGCATGGTCAGAGAATGGTCAGCTGATCGAGGCATGGGAACATGAACAAGAGCCAGTCTTTGGTGTTCAATTTCATCCAGAACGAATGACTGGAATATACAAATGGAAAGAGATGCATGATTTTTCCGGTTTATTTGTGTACTATATTGATTTTGTAAAGAAATCTATGATATACTAATATCAAACCGCGTGGCGGTAAATAACAGCGGAGGAAGTATCAATGAGTGACTTTTATACAGAACAGCTGATACGACGGAAAACACCGATTACAAACATACTTTTAGTATCGGTCTGCGGAGCGTTTACGATTATATCAGTTCTTTCTATGTTGATTTTGCCGTTTGGTCTGTTGATTACGGCAGCGCTGGGAGCGCTCACATATTTTGTGTATCGCAGCGTGAATCTTGAATTTGAATACTTGTATGTGAACGGGGATTTGGATATTGATAAGATTATGGCTAAGACAAAGCGAAAAAAAGTATTCTCCTGTAATATGAGGGATCTTGAAGTGATCGCACCTCAGGGCGCACCGGAATTAAGACCATTTGCAAATCTGAAAGCAAAAGATTTCAGTTCCAATTGCCAGGATCATAAGAAGTATGAGATGATTCTTGTGAGCGAAGGTGAAAAGCATCGAGTTATTTTTGAACCGAATAAGACCATTCTTGATGGAATCAGAATGATTGCACCTAGAAAAGTTATTATGTAACTGGAAAGGGTATTGACATTAATTATTAATTTTGTTAATATCCTTTTTAAATATTTATCACAAAAGAGAGACGAAGGAGGATTTAAATCATGGGAAAAATAATCGGAGAGGGTATTACATTTGATGATGTTCTTCTGGTACCGGCATATTCAGAGGTAATTCCGAACCAGGTTGATGTTACCACTAATTTAACAAAGAAAATCTGTCTGAACATTCCAATGATGAGCGCTGGAATGGATACAGTTACAGAACATCGTATGGCAATTGCAATGGCTCGTCAGGGTGGTATTGGAATTATCCATAAGAATATGAGCATTGAGGCGCAGGCAGATGAGGTAGATAAAGTAAAAAGATCAGAGAATGGTGTTATTACAGATCCGTTCTCACTGTCACCGGAACATACACTTGCAGATGCGAATGAATTGATGGCAAAATATCGTATTTCAGGTGTACCGATTACTGAAGGTAAGAAATTAGTTGGAATTATTACAAACCGTGATTTAAAATTCGAAGAAGACTTTACAAAGAAAATCAAAGAATCTATGACTTCTGAAGGTCTGATTACAGCACCGGAAGGAATCACTTTGGATGAAGCAAAGAGAATTCTTGCGAAGGCAAGAAAAGAGAAACTTCCGATTGTAGATAAAGACTTTAATCTGAAAGGCCTAATTACTATTAAAGATATTGAAAAACAAATTAAATATCCATTGTCTGCGAAAGATGATCAGGGCCGTCTGCTTTGTGGAGCAGCAGTTGGTATTACTGCAAATTGTTTAGAGCGTGTAGCAGCATTGGTAAAGGCACATGTAGATGTGATCGTACTGGACTCTGCACACGGACATTCTGCAAATGTAATCCGTTCTGTGAAGATGATTAAGGAAGCTTATCCGGAACTTCAGGTGATTGCAGGAAATGTAGCAACAGGTGAAGCAACAAGAGCGCTGATCGAAGCTGGTGTAGATGCAGTGAAAGTC
>CAUCYJ010000049.1:0-13797 GCA_958446945.1 uncultured Lachnospiraceae bacterium
CAAAAGAAATTACAGTCAGAAGTGATACTTTTCGGGCACAGAAATTTCCGGAAAATGATCTTCCAAAGCTGTTTACATTTGCAAAGCCGGAAGAGGAGGAAAAAAGGGCAAAAGCGGCTGCGGCAATTTTTCTGGAATATCATTGTGCGGGAAAGGGATCGGGAAGAGGGAAGAAAACAGAGATTTCACAGCTGATCGAGAAATGGGAGCAATTTCCCCAGTGGAAATCATTTTTAAAACAAATGGATTCTATCTGGGCGGATGTGCGGTATTTTCCGATTTTGCAGAGAAAAGGAGAAAAAGCATCTGTCACTTTTGAAAACAGTTGGATGGAAGAACGTACTTTTGGGGGAAAGCGCGGGCATGAAGGAACAGATTTGATGACTGTATTTGATGAACCGGGACGTTATCCGGCTGTTAGTATGACAGATGGAACGGTATTGCATAAAGGATGGTTACCCAAAGGTGGTTATCGAATCGGGATTCTCTCGCCTCACGGGGGATATTTTTATTATGCACATTTGGATTCTTATGCAGAGATTGAAGAAGGAGATACGGTTCAGGCTGGACAGCTGATCGGTTTTGTCGGGAACAGCGGCTATGGTGTCGAAGGAACGAAGGGGAAATTTGCAACACATCTTCATGTTGGAATTTACTTGAATCCGGGTAAGGAAGAAATTAGTGTGAATCCTTATTGGATTCTGAAATATCTGGAACAGAAAAAATTAACATATACGCCGGGGTAGATTGTATGTTACAATAGAAAGAAGGTATGTTACTTGAGGAGGAAATCAGTATGAATTTACCGAAAGCATTTGAAGAGAAAATGAAACTGCTTCTGAAAGAAGAGTTTGAAGATTATATTGCATGTTACGAAGAACCACGTTTTTATGGACTGCGCGTAAATACCGCAAAAATAAGCGTAGAAGAATTTAGAAAGATCTGTCCTTTTGAAATTCACCCGATTCCGTGGATTGAGAATGGATTTTATTATGACGGTGATCAGATACAGCCATCAAAACATCCGTATTATTATGCGGGTCTTTACTATCTGCAGGAACCAAGTGCCATGACTCCGGCAAATCGTCTTCCGGTCAGTCCGGGGGAACGGGTTTTGGACGTCTGTGCGGCTCCGGGAGGAAAGGCTACAGAGCTTGGAGCAAAGCTTGCGGGAGACGGAGTACTTGTTGCCAATGATATTAGTAATTCCAGAGCGAAAGGTCTTTTAAAGAATCTGGAAGTATTTGGCGTAAAAAATATGCTGGTACTTAGTGAAGAGCCTGGAAAGCTGATTGATTATTTTCCGGAATATTTTGACAAGATACTGATCGATGCACCGTGTTCCGGAGAAGGGATGTTCCGCAAAGATAAGAAAATGGTTAAGGCATGGGAAGAACATGGTCCTGAGTTTTTTGCGAAGCTTCAGAGAAGCATTATCACGCAGGCAGCACAAATGCTGCGTCCGGGTGGTATGATTTTATATTCTACTTGTACATTTGATGCAATGGAGAACGAAGGTACGATAGAATATCTGCTGACGCAGTATCCGGAATTCGAGATTTGTGAGATTGCTCCGTATGAACGGTTTGCAAAAGGAATTCCGGAGACGACAATGTCCGGTAATCCGGAATTTGAAAAGACAGTCCGTATTTTTCCGCATAAAATGCATGGGGAAGGACATTTTCTTGCGCTATTGAAAAAAAATGGAACAAAAGAGCAGCAACCTCAGGGAAAGAAGAATAAAAAGGCAACAGCGATTCCGGAACCTCTGGAGATGTTTTTCAAGGATACGAATTGGGAGCTGGAAGGTGAACGGCTTGAAATCCATGGTGAGCGGGTATATTATATGCCGGAGCAGATTCCGGATGTGAGAGGACTGCGGTTTTTGCGAACAGGATTGTATCTTGGGGATTTGAAAAAGCAGCGTTTTGAGCCAAGCCAGGCGTTGGCGATGGCATTTACAAAGGAGGAATACCATCATTGCATTTCTCTAAAAGCAGATGACGAGAGAGTAATTAAGTATCTGAAGGGAGAAACACTGGAAGTGGATGATCTTGTGACAGGAAAAGACAAGGGATGGCAGCTTGTACTGGTAGACGGATATTCGCTGGGATGGGGAAAACTAAGCAACGGGACACTTAAGAATAAATATCTGCCGGGCTGGAGATGGATGTCATCATGATGAGATTAGATAAATTTCTTTCAGAAATGGGCGTAGGAACGCGCAGCGAATTAAAAAAAGCAATCCGTGCCGGTGCAGTGCAGATTGATGGAAGAACAGCGTTAAGACCGGAAGAAAAAGTGGAACCAGAACAACAGGAAATCATTTATCAGGGAAAACAGATTAGCTATGTCAAATATGAATACTATATGTTAAATAAACCAGCCGGCGTGATTTCTGCAACGGAAGATGCAGCAGCCAGAACGGTATTGGATCTCATTGCAACAAAAAAGCGAAAAGATCTCTTTCCGGTAGGAAGACTTGATAAAGAGACAGAAGGTCTTTTGCTGATCACAAATGACGGTGAGCTGGCGCATCGTCTGCTCTCACCGAAAAAACATGTAGATAAAGTCTATTTTGCACGAATCGCAGGGCGGGTTACAGAAGAAGACAGGGAAGCATTTGCGATTGGTGTAGACATTGGAGATGAGAAATTAACGCTTCCGGCAGAACTTCGGATTCTGTGTTCCGATGAAGTTTCTGAAATCGAACTGACAATCCGGGAAGGAAGATTTCATCAGGTAAAACGAATGTTTGAGGCGGTCGGAAAAGAGGTAATTTATCTAAAACGCTTGTCTATGGGGCAGCTTGTCTTAGATGATTCACTTAATGTAGGAGCTTATCGGGAACTTACAAAGGAGGAATTGAAGTTATTATGCTAAACGAAATTGATGCAGTTTTATTCGATCTGGACGGGACACTTCTGGACTCTATGTGGGTATGGGAAGATCTGGATCGGATTTATATAGAGAAATATCATCTGACGATCCCGGAAGATTTTTACACAAAAATGGAAGGAATGAGCTTTACTGAGACTGCTCGTTACTATCTGGAAATGTTTCCGCAGATTGATCGGACAATCGAGGAGCTGAAAGCAGAATGGAATGAGATTGCGATGGACTGTTATACGAAAGAGGTGGCAGCTAAGCCCGGAGCAGAGAATTTTCTGAGAGAGCTTAAGGAAAGGGGAATTCGCACTGCAATTGCCAGCAGTAATTCGAGAGAATTGATTGAAGCATCCTTAAAAGCACATAGGATGGATCATCAGATTGAAGCAATCACAACAAGCTGTGAGGTAAATGCTGGGAAACCTGCGCCGGATGTATATTTAAAATCAGCTGAGAAACTTGGCGTTGTTCCGGAACGCTGTCTTGTTTTTGAAGATGTGCCAAATGGAATTCTGGCGGGAAAGAATGCCGGCATGAAAGTTTGTGCAGTTTATGACGATTTTTCGGCTTATCAGGATAAAAGGAAAAAAGAATTGGCGGATTATTATATCCGCAGTTATGATGAAATAAAAAATCAGACATACGAGGTATTATAAATGAGACAGGGATTTTTACCGGTCACGAGAGCAGATATGGAAGCACGGGGATGGGAACAGGTGGATTTTGTATATGTATCAGGTGATGCATATGTGGACCACCCGTCTTTTGGACATGCAATTATTACGAGAGTGTTGGAGTCCAGAGGGTATCGTGTTGGCATCATTGCACAGCCGGATTGGAAAAAGAAAGAAAGTATTGCTGTATTTGGAGAACCACGGCTTGGATTTTTAGTTTCTTCCGGGAATATGGACTCTATGGTTAACCATTATTCCGTATCCAAAAAGCGAAGAAAGATGGATGCATATACACCGGGCGGAATTATGGGAAAACGTCCGGATTATGCAGCGCTTGTCTATGGTAATCTGATTCGTCAGACTTACAAGCATACTCCGATTATTCTCGGTGGAATCGAAGCTTCTCTTCGCCGGCTTGCCCATTATGATTACTGGTCAGACAAGTTAAAACGTTCGATACTTTTGGATGCTCAGGCAGATCTGATTTCGTACGGAATGGGCGAACGCTCTATTATAGAAATTGCAGAAGCACTGGATGCCGGAATTGCTGTGCAGGATATCACTTATATTGACGGAACTGTTTGTAAAGTGAAAAGCAAAGATCTGATTTATGACGCGGAATATCTCCCGTCTTATGAAGAGCTTCAGGAAGATAAGATGAATTATGCGCGCAGTTTTTATCAGCAGTACAATAATACAGATCCTTTTACCGGGAAGCGCCTTGCAGAGCCGTATGGAGAACATTTGTATATAGTACAGAATCCGCCGGCAAAGCCGCTGACACAGCAGGAAATGGATGATGTCTACAGTCTTCCGTATATGCGGACATACCATCCGGATTATGAGAAAGAAGGAGGTGTTCCGGCAATTTCAGAAGTGAAGTTTAGTCTGATCAGTAACCGTGGATGTTTTGGCTCCTGCAGTTTCTGTGCGCTGACATTTCATCAGGGAAGGATTGTTCAAACAAGAAGTCATGATTCCCTTCTGCAAGAAGCAGAAATGTTCACAAAAGATCCGGAATTTAAAGGTTATATCCATGATGTAGGTGGACCTACGGCAAACTTCAGAGCGCCGGCATGTGATAAGCAGCTGACACATGGTGCATGCAGACACAGACAATGTCTGTTCCCGACACCGTGTAAACAGTTAAAAGCCGATCATAGTGATTACCTGAGTCTTCTGAAAAAACTTCGCGAGATTCCAAAAGTAAAGAAAGTCTTTATTCGTTCCGGTATCCGGTTTGATTATGTTCTTGCAGATCGTAATGACAGATTTTTAAGAGAATTATGTCAGTATCATGTCAGCGGTCAGCTGAAAGTTGCACCGGAACATGTATCGGATCAAGTATTGGAATTAATGGGGAAACCCCAAAATTCTGTTTATCAGACTTTTGTAGAAAAGTATTATGACATGAATAAAAAACTTGGCAAAGAGCAGTATCTTGTGCCATATCTGATGTCATCTCATCCGGGATCAACTATGAAAGAGGCAGTAAAACTGGCAGAATATCTAAGAGGACTCGGCTATATGCCGGAACAGGTGCAGGACTTCTATCCAACACCGTCAACGATTTCTACCTGTATGTACTATACAGGTGTGGATCCGCGGACAATGAAACCGGTTTATGTACCGAAAAATCCACACGAAAAGGCTATGCAGCGAGCGCTAATCCAATATCGTGATCCTAAGAATTATGATTTGATTTTGGAAGCGTTGAAAATGACGGGAAGAATGGATCTTGTAGGATTTGGTCCGAATTGCCTAATTCCGCCGCGAAAATTAGAACATACCGGAAGACAAAATGGAAAAAAAGCAAATACTTATGTGAAAAGCAAAGTAGAAGTAAAACATTATAAAGAAAAAAACGCCAAGCGCAAACCAATTCGGAATGTGCACAAAAAGAAGGAACGATAGGAATGAAAATTGCAGTTGTAACAGGAGCGTCTTCTGGATTTGGACGTATTTTTGTGTCAGAACTCCAGAAATGCTGTAAAACATTAGACGAGATATGGGTAGTTGCAAGGAGAAAAGAACGCTTGGTGGAACTTGCAGAAAAAGCATCGATTCCGATACGAGTATTTGGAGCAGATCTTAGCAAAAAGAATTGGGATCGAGAATTCGCAGAAGCTTTGAAATCAGAGAATCCGACGGTTCGAATCTTAATTAATTGCGCAGGATACGGAAAAACCGGTCATTGTCGGGAACTTGGTGTGGATGAGCAGCTTGGCATGATTGATGTAAACTGCAGAGCCTTGACAAAAATGACATTATTATGTCTTCTGTATCTTGGAAGCCATGGAAGAATCATCCAGGTTTCTTCGGCAGCAGCATTTGCACCTCAACCTGGATTTGCAGTTTACGCAGCGAGTAAAGCTTATGTACTCAGCTTTTCCAGAGCGCTTCGGGAAGAAGTGGCGCCAAAGGGGATTTCTGTCACAACAGTCTGTCCGGGACCGTCGGAAACGGAGTTTTTTCTTCGAGCGGGCCAGGGGATTGATGGAATAAAAAAACAAACAGCAATTGCGCCGGAACAAATCGTCAGACAGGCGCTAGAAGATGCCAGAAAGAGGCGAGATGTTTCTGTATGCGGTATACCAATGAAGGGCGCGCGGATTGCCTGTAAGCTTCTTCCACATAGTGTGATTACGAAAGTGATGGCACGATTCTGACATACAAAATTCAGAATTATACAGAAAGAACATTTAGAAAGCAAAAGAAGAGGTGAATATAAATATGAAAATATCAGGCGGTGAGGCCGGGTATATCAAGTATAGAAAGCGGATACTTGCGATTAAGCTTCTGTTAGAGGCTGGTATTATTGCAGGACTTTTGATATTGGGTTATACACAGACCGGTACAAGAAAAAATCTGCTGACAATCGTGGCAATTATCGGATGCCTTCCGGCATCAAAAATTGCTGTATTATTATTGACAATTTTGCCATACAGAACAGTTTCAAAAAATATCATAACTGATCTTGAAGGGAAAGCAGTCTTACTGACAAAAGTATATGATACGGTATTGACAAGTACAGAGAAAATTTTACCGGTAGATTGTTTTGTTATTTCAGGTAATACAATTTGTGGTTATGCTTCCCACAAGAAAGCAGATCCTGCTTATACTGCAGACTTTATCAAGCAAATATTAAAACAAAATGGCTATGAAGGGATTTCAGTAAAAATTTTCCGGGAATATCATGCATTTCTAACAAGGGCAGAAGGGATGAACAAAATTGCATCTGTAGAAAGAACTCAGGTAAAAGATTTGGAAAATGGACTCAAACAACTTCTGGTCAATATATCAATGTAAGGAAGAACAATATGCGGGAAATTATAATTTCTGCCAATGAGGCGGCGCAGAGAATGGATAAACTGCTATTTAAGTATTTAAATGAAGCACCAAAAAGCTTTGTTTACAAAATGCTTCGCAAAAAAAATATCGTATTAAATGGAAAAAAAGCGGATGGCAGCGAAAAACTTTGTCCTGGAGACAGCATACGTCTGTATTTGGCGGAAGAAACACTGGAAAAGTTTTCAAAAGTACGGATACAGCGAGTATCATCAAAACTTAATATTATCTATGAGGATAACAATATTATTCTGATTAATAAACCTGTCGGGATGCTTTCCCAGAAAGCAAAGCCGGAGGATGTATCGGCAGTGGAACATCTAATTTCTTATCTGTTAGAAAAAGGGGAACTGACAGAAGAAACATTGCGAAGTTTCCGGCCTTCTGTCTGCAATCGGTTGGATAGAAATACGAGTGGTCTGCTCGCCGCCGGTAAAAGTCTTGCGGGGCTTCAGACATTAAGCGAACTGTTCCGAGATCGAAGTCTGAAAAAATATTATCGCTGTATTGTTTCAGGTCAGGTAAGAGAAGGATGTCGAATTTCCGGATGGCTTACAAAAGATACCAAGACGAATAAAGTAACTATTTCTAAAGAAAAAACAGAAGATGCTTCTAGAATTGAAACAGAATATCATCCGATTAAGGTTAGCGCAGCTGCAACACTGTTAGAAGTTCATCTTATTACGGGGAAAACGCATCAGATCAGAGCACATCTGGCTTCTCAGGGGCATCCGATTCTTGGAGATTTTAAATATGGAATTGCAGGAGAAAATCAGAAATATCGGAAAGAGTATGGGATTCAGTCTCAATTACTGCATGCTTTTCGATTAGAATTTCCGGAAATTGACGGACCCCTTTCTTATTTAAGTGGAAAGACTTTTACAGCAGATATTCCGGAAGCTTTTCAAAAGGTATGCCGGGGAGAGGGGCTGTAGATGGGTACATGGAATTCAAGAGGGCTTAGAGGTTCCACACTGGAGGAATTTATTAATCGTACAAATGAATATTATCTCAGCAGGCATCTTGCACTGATTCAGAAGATTCCAACACCGATTACGCCTGTAAAAATTGATAAAACACAGCGTCATATCACATTGGCATATTTTGATCAGAGAAGTACTGTGGACTATATTGGCGCAGTTCAGGGAATACCGGTCTGCTTTGATGCGAAAGAATGCAATCAGGATACATTCCCGATGCAAAATATTCATAAACATCAGGTAACATTTATGAGGGAATTTGAGGAACAGGGAGGAATTTCTTTTCTGATTATTTATTACAGTATGCGGGATGTTCTCTATTACATGCCTTATCGGGAAGTAAAAGAGTTCTGGGAACGTGCTCAGAACGGTGGACGAAAGAGTATACGGTTTGAAGAACTTACAGATGCAAATTTTATGAAGGAACGAAAAGGATTTCTTGTTCCGTATCTGGATGCGATTCAAAATGATCTGGATGAGCGGGATACAGAACAGTAATATATCCAGCGGGGGGATAGCGACACATATGATTTGCAGTTAAATTTACTGAAAAGACAAAAGGGGAGATTTGCATGAATCAGACATTACATACTCCAGAAGGAGTCAGAGACATTTATCAGAAAGAATGCAGAAAAAAATTGGAATTGGAGCGAAAACTTCATCAGGCAGAAGCTCTATATGGCTATCAGGATATACAGACACCGATGTTTGAATACGCAGATGTATTTCAGAAAGACGTAGGAACTGTTCCGTCAAAAGAGCAGTATAAGTTTTTTGACCGGGAGGGAGAAATATATTGCCGTTATGGACTTGAACATTTTGCCGGGCGTCTGATTTACTTGAAAGAGGGAAAATTGATCGAAGTACACAATTTATTGACGAATGAACAGCAGACGATTACAGCAGATGAAGAGTAACAGGAGAAGGAGATAAAAAAATGACATATAAGAGAATTATCCCATGTATTTTTATTAAAGATGGGAAAGCGGTGAAATGGTTTGATAATCTGGAAGTAATCGATGAAGATCCAATTGCACTGGCCAAATTTTATAATCTGCACGGGGCAGATGAACTTCTTATATTTGATCTTTCTGACGATGATGAAGAGCATGATGATACAATCGATCTGATCAAAAAATTGAATCGGGCAATTCAGATTCCGACAATTGTCGGAGGAAATATCCGCAGGGCAGAAGATGTGAAAAAAATCTTGTATGCAGGAGCGAAAAGGGCTATTCTGAATCTTGCAAAATCTTCGGCAGTTGATTTGTTTGAAGAAGTGTCTTTAAAATTTGGTAAAGAACGAATCGCCGTTTCTTTGAATGATTTTGATGCATTGTTTAAACAACAGCATTTGATTGAAGAATATTGCAGTGAAATTCTATTTATGCACAGACTCGATCTGGATTCTATTATTAATATCACGAAAAAACCGTGTATTGTATTGACTGATACGATAGATGAAGAAGAATTGATCCAGATTTTAAAAAGCCAGAGTGTTATGGGATTGTCAGGGAAATATGTCAGCAGCAGAGAAATGGACTTTGAAGGATTTAAAGAGAAATGCACAGAAAAAGAAATAAAAATGGCATCCTTTGAAAGCCAAATGGATTTTGCCGAGTTTCAGTTGAACAGTGAAGGACTGCTGCCTGTAATCGTACAAAATTATAAGACAGATGAAGTTTTAATGTTTGCCTATATGAATGAAGCGGCGTTTGATCAGACAATTAAAACCGGGCGGATGACGTACTTTGATCCGAATAAAGAGCTTTTGTGGACAAAGGGGGAGGCAGACGGACATTTTCAGTTTGTAAAATCACTGATCATTGAATGTAATAAAGAAAGTCTTCTTGCAAAGGTAGATCCGGTTGGTCCGACTTGTCAAAATGGGAATCCATCCTGTTTTTATCAGTCTATTGTAGGAAGCGATTACGATGAAACAAACCCGCGGCAAGTTTTGGAACGGGTGTATGATACTATTCGTGACCGTAAAGAAAATCCACTCGAAGGGTCGTATACAAATTATCTGTTCGAAAAAGGTATTGATAAAATTTTGAAAAAGGTAGGCGAAGAATCTACAGAATTAATTATTGCGGCAAAAAATCCAAATCCGGAAGAAATCAAATATGAGCTTTCAGACTTTCTCTACCACGCAATGGTGCTGATGGTGGAAAAAGGTGTAACTTGGGAAGAAATTATCCGGGAATTAGCAGATCGTTAAAACAATTGACTAAGTTCGTATAAAGAAAAAAGAGAGGGCATATACTGCAGTAACGTGGTATATGCTCATTTTTTATATAAAGGGGGAACCAGCATGAATGAAACAGAAAAACGCCGTCAGCAGCTTTTGCATCAGGCAAGAGAGCTCTATCGGGATGTTGGTGAGACAATTCCGGCAATTCATCCGAGGTACCGGGCTGCTTATGAGAGCATTTACGGTACAGATACAGAAGAAGTGATCCAAAGTACATTTGGGATACGGGTAGTCATCTGTGTAATGATTTTTGCTGTGTTTGTGTTGACGGATTACAAGGGAACAACAATCTGTAATCTAAATAGTGAGCAAATCACAGAGCAGATTCAAACGCAATCACACATAACGAACATCAACGTCATAAAGGAAAGTCAAAAACCACAGGAAAATTAATGCTTTTGTAATGTCTTTGTAGTAGATTTGCATTTTTTCTCTGCTATAATTGCACTCTATGATAGGAGAGTGCATATGAGAGTTTTAAGAAACCGCTTCCTTCTGTTTGGAGGAATTCTATATGTAATATATTTAGCAATATATTTGTTACTACAAAGACCATTGCCCGGACAGATAGAAATACGAGCATGGGTGTCTGTGTTCCTGCTTAGCATCGCAATTGCTGGAGGGCTGTTCTGGTTTTTGTCGTTAATCCGGATAATTACAGGAAAATTTATCAGTATCGGCTGGAAACAATATGTCGTGAAAGGTCTGGCAGTCATATGCAGTATAATAGTAATAGGCAGCGCAGTTATTTTCGGCAGGATATTTATTTCAGAGATTCCGGATGAGACAATGAGTACGAAGGGAATACTCCTTGTCAGCGTTCAAGAATCAAAAGATTCTATGAGACTGTACTATTGCGAAGAAGTGAACATATTTTTAAGAAGGAAACTTTCAGCAGAGGAATTTCGCCAGACGCAGCGATAGTCTGTGCTGTTATACAGTAGTTTATATATTCTTTAGATTTTCTGCATAGTTCTTTTCTTGTGTAATGAAAAAAAAGAGATTATAATAATAAAACAGAACGAATACTAGCAGGAAAGGATGACGGCAGATGCTTCAGATACAACATATCTGTAAAGAATATAAAACGGGAAAGTTTACCCAAAAAGCTTTGGATGATGTGAGTTTGAAGCTGAGAGAGAATGAATTTGTTGCAATTCTTGGGCCAAGCGGCTCTGGAAAGACGACATTACTTAATATTATCGGAGGCTTGGATCGGTATGACAGCGGGGATCTTGTCATCAATGGTATCTCTACAAAAAAATACAAAGATCGCGATTGGGATTCTTATCGGAATCACACGATCGGTTTCGTATTTCAAAGCTATAATCTGATTCCACATCAAAGTGTACTGGCGAATGTGGAATTAGCACTGACAATTTCAGGAATCGGAAAAGCAGAGAGAAGAGAACGAGCTAAGGCAGCGCTTGAAGAAGTTGGACTTGGAGAACAGCTTCACAAAAAACCAAATCAAATGTCAGGAGGACAGATGCAGCGAGTCGCTATTGCAAGAGCGCTTGTCAATGATCCGGATATTCTTCTGGCAGATGAACCGACAGGAGCGCTTGACAGCGATACAAGCATACAGGTAATGGAGCTTTTGAAGAAGGTGGCAAAGGATCGTCTTGTTGTTATGGTAACACATAATCCGGAATTAGCGGAAGACTATGCGACAAGGATTGTAACATTGCGTGATGGGAAGATCCGGTCAGACACAAATCCGTTTGAAGTGGATGAGAAAGAACAGGCTGTGCCGGAACATAAGAACATGGGAAGATCTTCCATGTCTTTTTTGACCGCATTGTCGCTTAGTTTTCATAATCTCCGGACAAAAAAAGCCAGAACACTTCTGACTTCTTTTGCAGGTTCGATCGGAATCATAGGGATTGCATTGATTCTGGCTTTATCAGCAGGTGTGGATGCATACATCAAATCTATTGAAGAAGATACCTTATCAGAATATCCGGTACAGATTCAAAGCACCGGAGTAGATGTTACTTCCATGATGATGATGGAATCGGATGGAGGGACAGAGAAGAAATCCAATGATTTAACTTCTCTGAAAGCCTATCTGGACAGCAGTAACAGCGGCATTGATAATTATGCGAAGTCCGTAGAGTATGGTTATGGAATCACTCCGCAAATATATCGCATACAGGGGGACTCTGTCCGGCAGGTACATCCGGATAAGTCGTTCTCATCTCTTGGACTTGGCTCGGCTTCCGGCTCTAACAATTTAATGTCAGCGATGATGAGTACAAATGTGTTTTATGAAATGCCGGAATGTAAGGCTTTGTATGAGAAACAGTATGATGTGAAAGCCGGACGGTGGCCGGAAAAAGAGACGGAGTGTGTGCTTGTCCTTACCGGCAATGGAGATATCAGTGATTTTATGCTCTATACGCTTGGACTGCGCAACCCGCTGGAATTGGATGAAATGATCCGGCAGTTCATAGAGGAAGAGCCGGTTGTGACGCCGGAATTATCTAACACTTATTCTTATAATGAGATTCTCGGAACTACATTTAAACTTGTCAATGCAGCAGATTATTACCAGTACGACAGGGAATATCATGTCTGGAAGGACAAATCAAATGATGACGATTATATGAAGAAGATTGTGGAATCCGGAGAGAATCTGGAAATTGTCGGTATTGTACAGCCTTCTGATGATGCTAACAGCGCAATTCTTATGCCGGGCATCGCGTATCCTCACGGACTGGCTTTGCATGTAGCAGAAAATGCAGCAAACAGTCAGATTGTAAAAGAACAGCTTGCAGAGAAAGAGACAGATGTTTTTACAAAAAAAGCGTTTGGCGCTGAAGCGGAAGAAAAAACGCCTGATATGAATTCCCTATTTTCTGTTGACGAAAATGCACTGAAACAAGTCTTTGGATTCGATGAAAATGTATTATCGGGAGGACTGGAGCGTGTCTTTAAACTTCCGGCGAATGGTGAAAACAGTAATCATGCACTTGATTTGTCAGGCATGATAGACTTCAAAGATCTGTCAATCAAACTTCCGGATCATTCTCCGATTACAATGGATGAGATTCTGGAAAATCTTGATATTACAATAACACCGGAACAGCTGAAACAAATGTCGATAACATTTTTGGAGGGGTATAAAACATATGTTGCAGCGCATCCGGAAGCAGACTATTCTCAGCTTGGGGAGCAATTTCTGACATTCCTTCAGACTGCGGAAGCGAAACAGATTTTGGCAGAACATATTCAGAATATGATTGAATCCGGGGGAAGTATTACTGTGTCAAAAGAACAGCTCCAGCAGCTTATCCGGGATGTCATGTCAGGATATGAGAAATATGCTCAGGAAAATCAACTGACAGATCCTGATAAGTTTGATGAATACTTGATCCAATATTTACAGACACCACAGGCGCAGCAGATTTTGAGTGCATGGGCAGAAGAGCACTTAAAGCCAGATGGAGATATTACCGTATTGCCTGAGCAATTAGAAGCTTTGGCAAAAGATCTCGTAAATCGTTACAGCGGTTACGCAGCGGAAAATCATCTGCCTGATCCGGGACGGATGGAAGAGCATTTTCTTGCGTATTTAAGTACAGATCAGGCAAAAGAAGCATTGGTGACAGGAATTTCCGGTACCGCCGAACGACTCAAGGGCACTGCG
>CAUCYJ010000050.1:0-13704 GCA_958446945.1 uncultured Lachnospiraceae bacterium
TAAATGGTGTTGCATTAATAACCTTTGTCATAAATACTTTTAAAAAATCAACCCCATGCGCAATATTTTCCCGCGCCTGTCTGCGAAACTGTTCAGGACCATCAAACGGCATACCGACATACCCATGACCATGTGAAGCACGCATACCGATTCCACTTACAACAAGCTTAGGTCCTGTTAAACGCCCTTCTTTTTGTGCTTTTTTACAAGTTACATCTACATAAAACCGATCTCCAAGACATCTTGCAGTTGTAACACCAGATACAAGATCATCTTTCATTGTTTTAATCGCTCTAAGTGTCTGTTCACATTCACAATCATTCATTTTTACAAGATGGTTCTCCAGTCTTGTATCCAAAGCCAGGTGATTATGACAATCTATCATTCCCGGCATAATTGTTTTTTCTCCGTAATCAATGATTTCTGATTTCAATTCTTCTGGTATTTTTGATACATTCTCATAAATTTCTGTAATTTTGCCATCTTCTATTTTTACTGCGGCATGCTCTTTTACAGCAAGTTCGGAACCTGCAATAACATATTTGGCTTTTAAAATTTTTGTTTCCACAAATATACCTCCTTAATCATTTTTATCCACACTTGTTTAATAGAAATTCAAAGTACTCTGAAAATCCCTTTGTTACTTTTGCGCTTTCTCTACCTTCTCGTCAATCTTTTTAACAACTTTTCTGCTGACATATCCTGTTAGAAGCGGTGTTAAAATAGCTGTGATAACAACTGAAGCCGCAATTTGTGCTGTAGCTGATTCTACATACGGTTCTAGATTTGGATCTGCCATTGCAACAGATGCCGGGGTTGCAACCGCATTTCCTCCTACCGTTCCAATTGCCATTCCCATAGGATCTGGTTTTCTTCGGATAGCACTGTAGATAAAATATGTAAGAACTCCTGTTGATAATACAGTAATAAGTCCGAGCAAAATTCCAGGTACGCCTGCTTTTGCAATTGTAATTAAACTCATATTTGCTCCAAACACAAAACCATTTACTGGAAGGATCATGTTTAATCCTTTTGCCAATAAATCTCGGAAATCCGCATCAAGATTACCAAGTATCATACCAATAATCAAAGGAATAATCGCTGCAATGATATCCTTCACCGGAATAGATGCTAATCCTGTTGTTCCAAGTGCGATCATTGTTAAAAAAGGCCCATCATTCAGAGATAATACAGCAATGGCTCCCATATCTGTGTCATCTCCAAATTCTTTTGCAAGTGCCGTATAAATCGCACCATTTGAATTTGTCACTGCTGAAATGACTGCAAACGGTGTCAGTCCCAGAATACCTGCCGGTCCAAAAGCCATATTTAATAAGTATCCAATAATAACACCAATAGCAAGTTTTAGAATTGTCAACACTGCTCCTTTGTATAAAGGTTTTCCTACCTGGCGGACATTGATCGTCGCACCACTGCAGAAAATAAACAATGCCACTAATGTAGACTGCCCACTCTTAAATAACGCAGTTGTAAAACCTCCTATTTCCAAACATTGTGGAATAAACGTATTTACAAGACATCCTATTAAAAGAGGTATTACCATCATTCCACCTGGAAATTTTTTCATCGTTGCACATATTTTCATATTTCTTCCGTCCTTTCAAATTAACTTTCTTTGCCGCAGCTGCACAGCATGTCTATTTATCTAATATAGTAAGCAATCCGCATGCCATTTTTCGTCATAACTAATAAATTCCAAATTATTTTCCTTCATATTTCATACATTTTTCCTATTTTACCTAAAATAATCTCTAATCATAATCCAAAATTCCAATATAACTGCTACACTCTTTCTCAAATACAAAATATTCCCAAAATGTTGCACTATTTTGCATCTATTGCAATATTCAATGTTGCAACAACTGTTTCTAATGCTAAAATACGAAAAAAGAACTGTTGTAATATAAATTACAACAATCCTTTCATCATCTTTCGTTCGTAGCTTCCTTTAATTCCAATCTCATCTCTGTATTTCGCAACACCTCTTCGAGAAATACATATTCCTTCTTCCTCAAGCATTTCTTTTAATTTCTGATCACTATAAGGTTTTAAAGGATTTTCTTCTCGAATCCACACCTGAATGAGCTGTTTGACTCCTTGGGCGTTAATCGCTTTCCCCTCCATACCTACTGAGATTTCTTTTGAAAACAATTCTTTCAGCAAAATAGTTCCGCTCGGATACTGAACATATTTCCCTTTAATAGCACGCGATACCGTAGACGGATGTACGGACATCTTTTCTGCCACATCACTCATTGTCATCGGCCTCAATTGACCGCTTCCTTCAAGATATTCTTGCTGTCGTTCTATAATACACTCCATCAACTGCTTAATTGTTTTTCGGCGCTGCTCAATATTGTTCAAGATATATTTCACTCGTTTTGCCTTTTCTTCAAAATATCCTCGCAGTTCAATATCTTTTGTCTCTGACATTAGTTTCAGATAATAGTCACTAATCTGATATTCTCCAATCCAATTGTCATTTAATTCAATGCTCCAGTTATCTTCTTTCTTCAGTATAATATCCGGTACAATGTATTCTGTTTTCCTGCCGCCGAATCCAACTGCCGGGCGAGGATTGAGTGTTTGAATCAAAAGCGCATGTTTTCTCACTTGCGCTGTCGAGATATGAAGCAGCCGTGAAATACGTCCAATGTTTCCTTCTGCAATATCTTCCAAATGATATTTGATCATCTTCTCCAATATATCATCTTCTATTTGAAGTTTCTTTGTCTGACAAAGAAGACATTCTTCCAGTGTTTCAGAAAATATTCCTATTGGTTCTAGTTCTTTCAATTCTGCAAGACAGTCTCTCACTATTTCTTCCGAAGTATTACATTGCCTTGCTGCTTCTTCAATTGGCATCGTAAAATATCCAGTATCTTCTACACACTCAATCAGATAGTTTTTTACTTCCAGATTTACCTGCTCTTCCTTTTTAACTATTAACTGATTTTTCAAATAGCTCCTCAGATCTTCTAATTCTTCTATCTGGTGATTCCATTTTTCCTGTTCATCTGAAGGTTCTATTGCCCCTATCTTCGAAAATGGATTCTCGGGTGTACTGTTTTGTTCTAACATCGGATTTTCCAAATATTCTGACTGCAAAAAAGCTGAAAGCTCTATATTATCCATCGCCAATATATTGAGAGACTGCAACTGCTGATGTGAAAGCATCTGTTTTTGTTTCTGCAGTAGCTGATAGCGTATTTCCATTCTGTGCCCGCCTTTCTATCATTTCGCTCTCCGATTTATTTCTAAAGCAATCCGACAGCTTTCCTCTAACTCTTCCAATCCGTAAAAAGCATCCATGAGAGATGTTCCTGCAACAACCGGACCATGCTGTGCAAGAATAAACGCATCACTTTTTGCAACCGCCTGTCTAAACCTTTCAAACAGTTCTTCGCTTCCCGGCTTTGCATATGGTATAAGCCCAATCTTTCCTACCTTCATTTTCAGATAAGGTGTATACTCTGGCACAATATCTGTCATATCCGCCTGATTTAAGAAACTATACATCGTTGCATAATAGCTGTGAACATGAATGACCGCTTGAATATTTCCCAGTTTCTCATAGTACATTTTATGTAAAGGCAGTTCTTTACTTGGTTTTCTTCCTTCTATTCTTGTTCCATCAAGGGATACTTTCGAAAAACTGTCCGGCGTAAGGCGTCCAAAACAAGTTCCACTTCCTGTAATATAAAGATTTCCTTCATGCAAAAAACTCATATTCGCAGAAGAACCTGTCGCTTTGCCCCGATCAAACAGTGCTTTGCCAATCCAGATGGCATCCTCTATCTTTTGTTCTAATGTATCCATGTTATTCGTCACCTTTCGTCATCCGCAACGCCTTTGTAAAAAAATCACGCTCCCCAAAGTTTCCAGATTTTAATACAAGCCTCACATTCTCCTCTGCTATCGGTATCATAACCGGAACCCCCGGTGCAACAGAAGGACCTATACGAAATGCACCAAATCCAAGTGCTTTTGTAACTGCCCCTGAAGTTTCCCCGCCTGCCACAACAAAACGTCGATATCCTGCTTTCATTAATTCCACCGCAACACTACTGATTGTCTCTTCAATTAATGACGCAATTTTTTCTTTTCCTAATTTCTGTATTTCTTTCACATTCTCTGCACGATCAGACGAATAAATTAATACCTCTTCTTCTGGATGCTGTAAAATAAACTGCAAAATATCTTCCTTTGTCTGTTCTTCTGTAAGAAGTTCTTTTGGTCGAATTTGATATGTTAAATGCCCTTTTTCCTGATAATCAGCTACCTGTCCTTGCGTTGCAATTGAACAACTGCCTGCAAACACCACTCCCGGATAACTCTGTTCTGCTCCTGCCTTCAATGGCTGCCCTGTATTTTTTTTCTTACCGTCCAGCATTCTAACGGCTAACGGCTCAAGTATCCCTGAACCCCCTGTCAGAAAACAAAGATCACCAAACAAGCGTACAATTTCTTTTCCATCTTCATCACATACATAATCTGGAATAACATAAAAATGTTCTTCTGACTTTTCATTTCCACTGAGCCATTCCGTCAAATCATTTGCTTTCATTTGAAGCTGCTCACGAAACAGCTCCACTGCCTTATAACGGCTCTGAGTTTCCATTAGATTTTTCACCCGACTATCCAGCATAGGTGTAAGCGGATGGTTTCTCATATGGCTCTCTGCAAGCGGAACTCCATTAACAAATAATATTCCTTTCTCTACTTTTCTTCCATTTATCGGAAGTGCCGGACATAAAATCGTATATTTCTGTTCCAGATATTCCATAACCGCATCTGATACCGGACCTATATTTCCTTCTTTTGTGGAATCAAATGTAGAACAATATTTAAAATAAAATTTTGTTGCTCCATGATGCTCCAACCACTGAATTGCCTCTAATACATCTTTTACTGCCTGCTCTTTTTCCTGTGTACGCGATTTTAATGCAATTACAATTGCATCGGTTTCATCTGGAATGATAATCTGCTCCGGTATCTCATTCAATAAAATAGCATACATTCCTGCCTTTTCTAAAAAGCTGGCTGCATCTGAGGCACCTGTAAAATCGTCTGCAACACACCCCAACAACACTTTTTTCTGCATCGATGTAACCTCCTATTTCTTCTTAATTATCTTTAGATACTTTATTTATAAGCAAATTTTATGCCAACTTTTTTAATCAAGATGATACGATTTCATTTTTCTCCATAATGTAGAACGATCCATACCAAGTATTAGCGCCGCCTCCCCTTTCTTCCCTTTTGTATACCGCAGCGTTTCTATAATTCTGTCCCGCTCAGAACAAGCTTCCATATATACTGGTTGAAATACTTTTTCCGGCATTTCCTTCTTATCTGGAACTTCTAAAGAGAACGCATTCTCCGGATAGAGCGCTGTGTTCATCATTTGACCGCTGATGAGCTTTTCTTCACAGATAACCGATAACCGTTCTGTAATATTGCGAAGTTCGCGAATGTTTCCTTCAAACTGATGTTGTATCAGAGTATTTTCCGCCTCTTGTGTGCATCCTTCTATATCCTTCCCAAAGCGATTATTATATTTTTTGAGAAAATAATAAAACAATGGCAAAATGTCTTCTTTTCTTTCTCTAAGAGGAGGAATACAAATTTTTAATACATCTAACCGATACAGCAAATCTTGTCGGAATTCTTTCTCCTGCACCATTTTCCTCAAATTCTTATTCGTTGCTGCAATAATCCGTGCATCCACATCAATTACCTTGTCATCTCCGATTCTTCTTACCTGTCTCTCCTGCAGTACACGCAAAAGCTTCCCTTGAAAATTAATCGGCAATTCAGAAATCTCATCTAAAAACAATGTTCCTCGATGTGCCTGCTCAAATAGCCCTACCTTCCCGCCTCTTTTACTTCCAGTAAACGCTCCATCCACATATCCAAACAGTTCACTTTCTAATAAATTTTCCGGAAATGCCGCACAGTTCACTGCAACAAATGGACCATTTCTTCTTTCACTTGCGTTATGGATGCTCTGCGCCATCAGTTCTTTTCCTGTTCCTGTCTCTCCGACAATCAAAATATTCGATGAAACATTCGCGTATTTCTGTGCGATTTGAATCGTATGTTCCATTAACATACTTTCGCGAATTACATCAGAAAATGTATAGCTTGCCACCAATCCCTTTTCAGATAATTTTTTCCGAATCTGAGATTCTCTCTGTTGGATATTTTTTACACTCTGACATGAAATCACGACACCTGTTGTATGATCACTGACAATGACCGGAGTATAGTCAACTGATAACCGAATGTTTTGTATCTCCTGTACTTCATTAAAAATCGTTTGTCCTGTTCGCATTACTTCTCTATACCGATCCGCAAAAAACGGATACACCATCTGAAGTTCTTTACCATGTACATATTCCGAATCCGTATAAAGCATTTGAAGTATTTTTTTATTTGCCAGTTCTATTACACCATCACTATTAATATAAATAAGCCCTTCCTTTGAAGTTTGTGTAATCGTTTCATAAATTTTCCTTCTCTCCCGTTCTTTCAAAATCGTTTCCTTCATCCGAACGGCTTCTCGAAAACTTTGTATAATCGCTTCTTCTCCAGTTTCAATTGTTACAACAGAAAGTCCTAGCCCCTCTGCAGCTGCAACAGCCGAATATCCTCCTACAATGATTTGATATCCATCACATTTTGCCTGATATACAGCATCTCCGATCTGCTCAAATGTGGTAACTTCTTTGACGGATACTTGCTGCCCTGTAAGACGACTCAATACATGTTCATCATGGTTATGTGTAGCAGACACAATTACAAGCGTTTTCTGTGAGCCATATTTCCGTTGTGCCGTCATTAAGGCTCTCATGACATCATAACCTGTGATCGGAATTTCTAACACTGGTATATCATTTGCTCTTTTCTTCAAAAATGCTGCGCTGTATCCTCTCCCGATAATAAAATCATAGGTTTCTTCCCAAGGCATCAAATGTATTTCATCTACACGAATTACTCGAATATCGACTTGCATTTCTTCTTTTATAAAATAAGTCTCATATACCCTTCTTACAGTCTCTTCAAGTTCCGGATAAGGCACTACAAGTAATACTTTAAACATGATATCCTCCTTCACAACAGCCTATTCACATAGTTACAGTTTATAATATCAATTTTATTTTGTAAAACGAATTTCCTGTTCTTCCAGAAATTCCATAATATTTCTAACATTCGCGAAATAAAAGCAACACTTACAGGGAAGCACCCATATGGATGCCTCCCTGTAAGTTTTCATTATCTCCATCACTTTTATTACCGAAGTTCTAATCCCTGTTTATAATACTGATATGTTTCCAGGCTTGAAAGATCCACATCATTCTGTGTTACCATCTCCCCGGCTTTTACATCACGCAGCAGTTCTGCACCATTCAGAAGATAGAACGGTGCTGCTTCCTTTGCATCCACACATTCCAGAAGTTCTGGAACAAGTCCTTTTATGGAATGATGATGACCTTCCACTTTCAACACTGTTCCTTTTGAAAGATCACGCTGTGCAACTCCTGCCATAACAGATACTTGACGACACTCCGGGTGAGTCCCTATTTTCATAAAATCTCCAAGCAAAATGGAAACCGGCGTTTCTAATCCCATGTAGTGATATGGATAATAAATACATGCATATTTTCCATTTCTGCTCATCACATGTCCTTTACTCTTTAAAATCTCCCACATTCCCTCGTTTTCGCATTTGATAATAATAAATTCTCCTCCACAAAAACTTGCCTCATCTTCCTCACGAAGATTATAAAATACATCGACAACACCTGTCTTTTTCAAAATTCCTCCATCTTCTTCTGGAATAAAAATATTAGCTAATTCACTCGTTTTGGCAATCGGATAGTCAAGAAATGGTGACGCTGGAGCAAATCCTGTCACATTTGACACAAGATTCATTTCACAGAGATCCGCCGAAATGACTTCTGTATAATGTTCCAACAATCTGCGACGTTCTTTTAATGTTTCCACGCCATTATAACGCCAACAATTTTGCATATCAGGCATATGTTCTCTTACTCCACTTCCATCTGTGTATGTAAGATCTCCTGTTTCACGATTCCATACAAAATCATACTCGCTAGATTTTCCTACTGCTATAATTTCCAATCCGAGAATTTTTCCCCATGAATACAAATCAAGAAGATTTCTTGGCTGATCTCCATTTACAAGTGTATAGACTGCATTGTTTTCTGCTGCTGCCTGATTCAACATTGGACCACATACACTGTCCGTTTCTTTTGAAACCATATAGACATTGATTCCTCGTTTTAACGCAGAAAATGCTGCGTCAGCACTTACCTTTGTATTTCCGGTACATTCCACAAGTGCTGTAATACCACATTCCATCACAAGCTTATAGTCACTAACGATCAAAATGTCTGTTTCTTTTGCTGTATTAATTGCTTCTTTATCTTGGCAAAATATGATTCGTTCTTCTTCGTATCCAATTTCTTTCAATACACCTCGGCATTCTTCCGGATGTCTAGAACAAATCACTCTCAGTTCCATTAGTGACACTTTTGGAATCTGTGCCAGTAGCGTATAGCCATACCCTCGTGTCGCACCAATAATTCCTACTTTTGATTTTTTCCCAGATCTGTCCTGTAACAAGTTTGTATAATCCATCTAACATCTCTCCTTCGTTTTTTCTGAATCCCAGCAGTATTGTAAATCTCTCCATTTTTTTACATTCCTCTGCCAAGTCTTTCTTTATACATAAATAATTAGCAATCTCTGTGCCAACTTATAATTCATTTTCTACAGTCTCCGGCAATCTCAAAGCGCAGAAATTGCATCACTTTTGTTGCATCACATAGTGTTGCATCACTTTTTATGTGATATCTACGCAAAGAGTTTATAAGAATTCTACAAATGGAAGTATTTTACTAAAAACAAAAAAGATATCGCAAATACTAACGCCACATAAGGAATTAATTTGAAAGAAAATACATCAAAACACAACTTTGCAGGCATTACAAAAGCAGGAAAGGGTTGTCGCTTTAACGATTAATAAATCGTGAAGCGGCAACCCCTTCATTAGTTATTTTTTATTTGCCAAAAAGTAAAATACATTTAAACAACCAATTCTAGTAACACAAACGATATATGTACGATACTAAAGATGCAAATAGCCGTAATGTATTTTTATATTGAAATCGGTAAAAGATTCTGCATTAGAGAAATCATACTTGGGTAAAACATCAACATAGATGATTTTGCAGCACTAAGTATGCGTTGCAGTTCTTTTACACTTCAAAAGTCCCTCCTATTATATCCAATCGTAATCAGTGGCAGACCAGTGTTCATTAAGCTCTTTACCCTCAACTGCCGCCGTAAATGGCTTGGTCAAGAAAGCGCAGATTGTTTTCAGCACGGTGCTGTAATCATCCGTTTTCGTATCTATCTTACGGATAAATGCCTTCCACTTTTTCTGCATAGCGTTATCACTATCAAAAGTCATAACCTGTTCAAACTGTGCCACCGTAAAATTGTGTTCTCTGTTTGCAAAGGTTTTCCTAAGAGCTTCAGACAGTATCTTGCCGTCAAAATCAAATTTATTAGCAAGATAATAAATATCGTAATAGTCTTTCATCCGGCTGGAAAACTCCATCAGGCTGAGGATTGCGTCAATTTTTTCAGCAACAGTCGTTTCAATGGAATAAGTATTAATTGTCGGTGCAACAAAATCATCAAGCTGAGTAGGGATTTTTCTTTTTTCCTGCTTTGGCACAATGATATCACCAACACCAAAATCAATACAAAAGGGTGTGCGAGTATTTTTAATATGAGCGACCATTGAAGCTCCTATACCTGCATATTTCTTCGCAACAGCAATAGGTGCAATATCTTTTATCTCAAAGGTCACAAAAGCATTACCTGTTTGAACTGCAATAATTTCCTCAAGTATACTCTTTAACTGTTCCGGTGTATTGGGTATTTTTCGAAGCAAAAAATCTACATCAACTGTTACTCGGCTATCAAAGTCAGTAAGCGAATAGAGGAACAGGCCTCCTTTTAACACGAGGTTCTCAGCATACTTGGTTCTTCCCAAACGCCGCAAAAATTCCTCTTGGCAAAAGAGCTGTAAACAGAGTTGATAACTTCTTCCACTTTCAGCAGCTTTATTCTTAAGTCGCGCCAACACGGACGCAGCTATATCAGCCATTAAGCAGCACCTCCATTACATTCATAACCTTTGTATAAAGCTTCATTTCCTTTGCATATTTAGACAAATTTGCAAGCTTCTTTTTTTCGTCAGCAGCATAGGAATTAACAGCCTTATTAAAAATTTCGTTGTCAAGTTTTGTGCGGTACTTAAAGCAATCGCATATTGTTCGCTCACGGTCATACACAGGTAATATTACACCATTAAAATTACTTGTGGACTTACCTATATCTAAAAATTCCTTTTGAATATAATAAGCCTTCATCGTAAATTCTTCAATGTTCTTTACAGCACGGGACGCTGTTCTCGGCACAGCAATCGACCATTTGCGGGGAGAAAAATCACTATATCCGTAGTGAAACAAAGCAGACTCCACACAAATAATTCCCTGCGGAAGAAGTTCCCGTATAAGCTGTTCTTCTGTAATATTTTTACTTTGGGGAAGCTGATAAAATCCTCTGCGAATTCTTTCAATGATTCCTTCTTTACAAAAAGCCGCTACCTCGTATTTATTTATCCCGTTAGCAGCAAAATCTGAAGTTTTTGCAATTCCGCCGTTATTTTCAATTACCGTTTTTAAAATTTCTTTTTTACTCAAACAGACACCAACTTTCCGCACACTAGAAATAAATAATATACACAATTATTATATCATATAGTTTCGAAAATAAAAACAACTATATGTAGACATTATTTTAAAATTGTACGCTAAAAGTAATTAGAATATCAATTAAGTTCCATTTAAAATTAAATAGTCTTTCCCATCCTCCGAAAAAATATTGTAACAGTTCAGTCTTGTCAGAGACAAACGGGAAAAATGGAAGAAATACGGGCAAATCGGCAGGAATTCCGTTTCATAGCATTAGGACAAAAAAATACGGTGTAACCCATTTTACTAAGTTACACCGTACTTACCCAAAAAACTTTCTTAGTGGGTGTTGCCAAATACGATTTCCTTTTATTTACATTACATTTTATCGTTTTACAAAGTATTCCTCATACCACACAAGGAATGTATAAATTGTCCACACTTTTCTCCAGTTATCCGAATTTCCGTCAACATAATCATCAAAGATCGCATTGATCTCATCAAGATTGAAGAATTTTGCCGCCATCTCGCTGTGGAATTTCTCGCGCACATCCTGATTGTAGCGGTCATCTGCCATCCAGATTCTGATTGGTACGATAAAGCCAAGCTTCTTGCGGAATGCGATTTCCTCCGGAAGCACTTTTCTTGCGGCAGTGCGGAATGCAACTTTATTCTGTTCTTCGTTAACTTTATATCTAGACGGCATTCTTGATGCGATATCAAAGATTCGAAGGTCTGTAAGCGGCATCCTAATCTCAAGCCCTGCTGCCTCACTCATCTTATCCACATTCAGGTAAATATCTCCCTCCAGCCAGATCTGAATATCTACATCTGACATTTTAGTAAGGGGATCAAGACCTTCTGTTTCTTCATAAATACCTGCCGCCAGCTCAATTGGAAGAACATCTGGGTCGTATCTCTTCAGAATCTTTTTCTTCTCTTCTTCTTTCATGATGTTTGTATTGCCAACATAGAACGTCTTTAAATTCTCCCCATAGCGTTCTGCATTGCGGTACATATTATAACCGCCGAAAAATTCATCTGCTCCTTCTCCTGAGTAACACAGCTTTGTATGTTTTGCTGTTGCCTGACATCCAAGCGCAAATACGATTGCCGATGCATCTCCAAGCGGCTGCTCCATATTATACATTACATACGGTACAATTGCAAAATACTGCTCCGGTGTAATCACTGAGCGCTCAATGTTCTTTCCAAGTAGTTTTGCCGTCTCTACTGCAAGTACAGATTCATCAAACCGCTCTTCTTCATATCCGCATGTATCCGCGGTTTCGGCATCGGACATTGCAAGGACATAAGAAGAATCTACACCGCCTGACAGAAATGATTCTGCTATCTCATCTTCTGTCTTGACTTCAGCCATTACCTCCTTCACTGTGTCATGGATCTCATCTGCCCATTCTTCCAGTGTCTTACTCTCATCCGGATGAAATTCCGGTTTCCAGTAACGCTCAACTGTCAATCTTCCTTCCTGCCATACAAGATAACGTCCCGGCAGCAGTTTCTTCAGTCCTCTGAAAAAGGTATTCTCTCCCGCAACATATGTCAGACTCAGATACAATTGTAGCATTTCTTCGTTTAATTCTTTCACAAATCCTGGCTGTTCAATAATACTTCGAATCATCGTTCCGTAAAGCAGCTTTCCGTCTGCCGTCTCATAATAATAAAATGGCTTTGTTCCAAACTGATCTCTTACACAGAACAGCTTCTTTTCTCTATCGTCCCATAAGGCAAACGCAAACATTCCATATAGGTGCTTTGCCATCTCATATCCCCATGTCTCATACGCTCTGATCAAAATCTGTTCTTCTCTCATTTCCCTTGAAAGTGTACTGTCAATTTTCAACTCTGTACATAATGCTTTCCAGTTACGGATATGTCCTCTATATTCTTGAACTTTTATCATATGTATATCACTCCTGTAATTGTTTATCTTATCACTCCTACCGTCTTATTATAGTCCAAATGTTTTGGAATCACAATAAAAAATCGATACAGGATTGATAAAACATTGAATAACTACAAAGAGCTACCACATAAGTGATAGCTCTTTACCTCTTCTTACACCATACATTCGTGCATGTCTTCTTCTTCAATTCCAACATTTTTCATCATATCCTGAATTGTTTCACGATCCGTAAGATCTGCACACCAAGACAGTCCGCACCCTGCGGAAATACTTCTCGGAACCGGAATCAGTCTTCCCGGAACATCGTGTTCTTTACATGCTTTTTCCATCGCCATTGCGTCTGCCGTTGTATGGAATGTTACAACCAGTTTTAATTCTTTCTTTCTCATAACTACTCAATTACAATTTCGAATTCAGAACCGATCTCTCTTACGGTTGTTTTCTTGCCGTGATCTTTGGCATATTTTTCAACGTTTGTTTTCTGGTGCGCTTCACTTACCAGAACTTTTACCGGACCTTTTGTGCTATTCAGTGCTTCTGCTGTCAGCATTAACGGTTCCGGACAAGAAAGACCTCTTGCATCTACTTCCTTCATAATATTTTACCTGCCTTTCCAGAATACCATAATTCCTATTACTCTTCAAGCATCATTCGAAAGCTATCTTCTCACTTTCAATATACTGCTCCCCGGATTTATTTTGCTGCTTTACGTTTGTTACCTGCCGCAATAATAAAACAAACTACAATACAAATAATAACAGCTGCTTTTCCGTAGATAGACGGACCTCCTGCTACTGCCGGTGCATCTGCTGTTGCTGCAGAAGCTGCTGCGGAAGCAAGTCCCAGATTATGTGCCAGTGCTGCGCCTACAAAAAGTCCAAGTACTGTCATTCCTGCATCAGAAGAACCCTGTCCTGCCAGTACTAACTGACGAAGCGGACATCCCCCTGCCAAAACTGC
>CAUCYJ010000051.1:0-13635 GCA_958446945.1 uncultured Lachnospiraceae bacterium
TCGACCGGGTATGATCAAAGATCGGGATGAAGTTGTGAAGAAGTTGATCGAGATTCAATACGACCGAAATGACATTGATTTTAAGCGAGGAACGTTTCGGGTTCATGGAGATGTGTTGGAAGTCATTCCGGCAGTGACGGAGGGAGTTGCATATCGAATTGAGTTTTTCGGGGATGAAGTGGATCGAATTACAGAAGTGGATGTGTTGACGGGAGAGATTAAAGCATCACTGAACCATGTGGCAATTTTTCCGGCATCACATTATGTTGTGTCTCAGGAAAGTATGAATCGTGCGATCAGTGAAATTGAAGAAGAACTGGAGGAGCGGATTCGCTATTTTAAGGGAGAGGATAAGCTCCTGGAGGCGCAAAGAATTTCTGAGAGAACGAATTTCGATATTGAAATGATGCGTGAAACAGGATTTTGTTCTGGAATTGAGAACTATTCCAGACATTTGACTGGGCTTGCACCGGGGCAGCCGCCACATACGCTGATTGATTATTTTCCGGATGATTTTCTTATGATCATTGACGAATCTCATAAAACGATTCCTCAGATTGGAGGTATGTATCATGGTGATCAGTCGAGGAAGACAACGCTTGTAGATTATGGTTTCCGACTTCCGTCTGCAAAAGATAACCGTCCTTTGAATTTTGAGGAGTTTGAGGAAAAAATCGATCAGATTTTATTTGTATCAGCGACACCGGGACAGTATGAGGAAGAACATGAACTTCTGCGGGCAGAGCAGGTAATCCGGCCAACAGGACTTCTGGATCCAAAAGTTGATGTGCGTCCGGTGGAAGGACAGATTGATGATTTGATCGGTGAAGTGAATCAGGAGATTGCTAAGAAGAATAAAGTGTTGATTACGACATTAACAAAACGAATGGCGGAAGATTTGACAGATTATATGAGAGAACTTGGAATCCGCGTTCGCTATCTGCATTCTGATATTGACACGCTGGAACGAAGTGAGATTATTAGAGATATGCGTCTAGATGTGTTTGACGTGCTTGTGGGAATTAATCTTCTGAGAGAAGGTCTTGATATTCCGGAAATTACGCTTGTTGCAATTCTGGATGCAGATAAAGAAGGTTTCTTGCGTTCAGAAACTTCACTTGTACAGACAATTGGCCGTGCGGCGAGAAATGCGGAAGGCCATGTTGTGATGTACGCAGATCATATGACAGATTCGATGAAGAAGGCAATCAGTGAGACTGAGAGAAGAAGAGCGATTCAGATTGCGTATAATGAAGAACATGGAATTACCCCACAGACGATTAAGAAGTCTGTGCGTGATCTGATCAGCATTTCCAAGAAGGTTGCAGCAGAAGAATTGAAAATGGAAAAAGATCCGGAATCTATGAGTGAGAAGGAGCTAGAGAAGCTGATCAAGGATCTTGAAAAGCAGATGAAGAAGGCGGCAGCTGAATTGAATTTTGAGGCGGCGGCTGAATTGAGAGATAAATTAATTGAGTTAAAACAGATGTTGAAAGGATAAGAAATATGCCGAAAGAGAATAGACAGTACATTAAGATTAGAGGTGCTAATGAACATAATTTGAAAAATATTGATCTGGACATTCCGAGAAATGAACTTGTGGTATTGACTGGTCTGTCGGGTTCAGGAAAATCTTCGTTGGCATTTGACACCATTTATGCGGAAGGACAGCGAAGATATATGGAGTCACTGTCTTCTTATGCGCGGCAGTTTCTCGGACAGATGGAGAAACCGGATGTGGAAAGCATTGAGGGATTGTCGCCGGCGATTTCGATCGATCAGAAATCAACAAACAGAAATCCTCGTTCAACAGTGGGAACTGTCACAGAGATTTATGATTATTTTCGACTATTATATGCACGCATTGGAATTCCTCACTGTCCAAAATGCGGAAAAGAGATTAAAAAACAGACGGTAGATCAAATGGTAGATCAGATCATGGAACTTCCGGAACGGACGAAGATACAGGTGCTTGCACCCGTTGTACGTGGCAGAAAAGGAACACATGCGAAGCTGTTTGAGAGGGCGAAAAAGAGCGGATATGTTCGAGTAATGGTTGATGGGAATCTGTATGAGCTGTCAGAAGAGATCAGTCTCGATAAGAATATTAAACATAATATTGAAATTGTAGTAGACCGACTTGTCGTAAAAGAAGGGATTGAAAAACGTCTGACGGATTCTGTGGAAAATGCACTGGAACTGGCGGAGGGACTGTTGGTCATTGATGTTTTGGATGGAGAAAAAATGAATTTCAGCCAAAGTTTTTCATGCCCGGATTGTGGAATCAGTGTAGATGAGATTGAACCTCGCAGTTTTTCTTTTAATAATCCATTTGGCGCTTGTCCGGAATGTTTTGGACTTGGATATAAGATGGAATTCGACATAGATCTGATGATCCCGGATAAGTCCTTGTCTATTCTGGATGGAGCAATTCAGGTAATGGGCTGGCAGTCCTGTACGGATAAAGGAAGCTTTACAAGGGCGATTTTAGATGCATTGGCAAAAGAATATGAATTTGATCTTGGAACGCCGTTTGAACAGTATCCGAAGGAAGTGCAAGATGTGTTGATTTATGGGACGAATGGAAGAGAAGTTAAAGTCTATTATCGTGGTCAGCGGGGAGAAGGTGTTTATGATGTGGCATTTGAGGGCTTGATCAAAAATGTAGAACGCCGTTATCGGGAAACAGGTTCTGAAACAATGAAAGCAGAATATGAGACATTCATGCGAATCACTCCATGTCATGCTTGTAAAGGACAGCGGTTGAAACCGGCGGCACTGGCTGTTACAGTTGGCGGAAAAAATATTTATGAAGTAACCTCACTTTCAATTGAGAAATTACAGGAATTTCTGGAAACACTGGAATTGACTGAAACACAGAACCTAATCGGAGGACAAATTTTAAAAGAAATCAAAGCGAGAATTAGTTTCTTAATGGATGTTGGTCTAGATTATCTTACGTTAACAAGAGCAACAGGCAGTCTTTCAGGAGGGGAGGCACAGAGAATCCGGCTGGCAACACAGATTGGCTCGGGGCTTGTAGGAGTTGCATATATTCTTGATGAGCCAAGTATTGGGCTTCATCAGAGAGATAATGATAAATTATTAAAGACATTGAAACATTTACGGGATCTTGGCAATACTCTTATTGTAGTAGAACACGATGAGGATACGATGCGGGAGGCGGATTATCTTGTAGACATCGGACCAGGAGCAGGTGAGCATGGAGGAAAGGTAGTTGCTGCCGGAACAGCAGAAGAAGTGATGGCGAATCCAGACTCAATTACAGGAGCATATCTTAGCGGAAGAATTAAGATTCCGGTTTCGGCAGAACGCAAAGCACCGACCGGATTTTTGAAAGTAACAGGAGCAGCAGAAAACAACCTGAAAGGAATCAGTGTGGAATTTCCACTTGGAGTGATGACTTGTGTGACTGGAGTTTCCGGTTCCGGAAAGAGTTCACTTGTAAATGAAATTCTGTATAAACGTCTTGCAAGAGAATTGAATCATGCGAGAACGATTCCGGGAAAACATAAAGATATGAAGGGACTGGATCAGGTAGATAAGGTGATTGCGATTGATCAGTCTCCGATCGGTCGTACACCGAGATCAAATCCGGCAACGTATACAGGAGTGTTTGATCTGATCCGAGATTTATTTGCAGCGACACCGGATGCAAAGGCAAGAGGTTATAAAAAAGGAAGATTTAGTTTCAATGTGAAAGGCGGCCGATGTGAAGCGTGCAGTGGTGACGGAATTCTTAAAATAGAGATGCATTTCCTTCCGGATGTTTATGTACCGTGTGAAGTATGTGGTGGAAAACGTTATAATCGTGAGACGTTGGAAGTAAAGTATAAAGGAAAAAGCATTTATGATGTACTGAATATGACGGTGGAGGAAGCTATGACATTCTTTGAACCGGTGCCTAGTATTCGAAGAAAGATTGAGACATTGTATGACGTGGGACTTGGTTATATACGTCTTGGACAGCCATCTACCACATTATCCGGAGGAGAAGCACAACGAATTAAGCTTGCAACAGAGCTTAGCCGGCGCAGCACCGGAAAGACCGTTTATATTTTAGATGAACCTACGACAGGATTACATTTTGCAGATGTACACAAGCTGACAGAGATTCTTCAAAGATTGTCGGGAGACGGGAATACGGTAATTGTAATTGAACATAATCTGGATGTAATTAAGACGGCAGATTATATTATTGATATGGGGCCGGAAGGCGGAGATAAAGGCGGCACTGTGATTGCAAAGGGAACACCGGAGGAAGTGGCAGAAAATCCGGCGTCACATACGGGAAGATATATCAAAGCAATTCTAAAAAAATCATAAATACCGGCAAATGCAGGAAAAAGACTTTGCATTTATAACAAAGTCGATTATAATGAAATATGCGTAATTACTTGGAATTCGCGGGAAGAAAGATATTTGCGAAAGGGGAAATGATATGTCAGTAGATATCGGAATCGATTTGGGGACTGCGAGTATTCTTGTATACGTGAGAGGAAAAGGTGTAGTGCTGAAGGAACCTTCAGTAGTTGCATTTGACAGAGATACAAATGAGATCAAGGCCATTGGTGAGGAAGCACGGATGATGCTTGGACGAACACCGGGCAATATTATTGCGGTAAGACCGCTCCGCAAGGGAGTGATCTCAGATTATACAGTAACAGAGAAGATGATTAAGTACTTTGTGCAGAAGTCGCTTGGCAAACGAACGTTAAAGAAACCGCGCATCAGTGTATGTGTACCAAGTGGAGTAACAGAAGTGGAGAAGAAGGCTGTAGAGGAGGCAACCTACGCAGCAGGGGCGAGAGAAGTCTATTTGATTGAGGAGCCGGTGGCAGCTGCTATTGGCGCCGGGATTGATATTTCGAAACCGTGCGGCAATATGATTGTGGATGTCGGAGGCGGAACATCAGATATTGCCGTCATTTCACTCGGAGGAACTGTTGTGAATCGTTCACTTAAGATTGCAGGCGATGATTTTGATGATGCCATTGTACGTTATATGAAGAAACAGCATAATTTACTGATTGGTGAACGGACAGCAGAGGAAATGAAAATCAAGATTGGAACAGTCTATCCATTTGATGAAGAAAGTGTGATGGAAGTCCGCGGAAGAAATCTAATCACAGGGCTTCCAAAGACGGCAGAAGTTGCTGCTTCTGAGACGGAAGAAGCGCTTCGTGAAGCTGCGCTTCAGATTGTGGAAGCTGTAACCGGAGTGCTGGAGCGAACACCGCCGGAATTGTCGGCAGATATTCTTGATCGTGGAATTGTGCTGACCGGAGGCGGAGCGATGCTTCGCGGGTTAGAAGGACTGATTGAAGAAAAGACAGGAATCCATACAATGACTGCAGAAGAACCAATGCAGGCGGTTGCAGTTGGAACTGGTCAATTTGTGGAATTCATGGGAGGACGAAAAGGCATTTAAGTGAAAGAGGGTGGATACCCTCTTTTATGCTGTACGAAAGGATATGAAACATGGAAAATCTAAGTGGCTATGTAGAGCATATTGTGTTTCGGAATGAAGATAATGGATATACCGTATTTCAGCTTGTAAGCGATGAAGGGGAACTTACCTGTGTTGGAACATTTCCTTATATAAATGAAGGAGAAATGCTGGATGTATCTGGTGAATATACAACGCATGCAGTGTATGGAACACAGCTGAAAGTACTGTCCCATAAGATAAAAGAACCAGAGGATCTGCTTTCTATTGAGAGATATCTTGGATCAGGAGCGATCAAGGGACTGGGAGCTGCATTAGCATCCAGAATCGTACGGAAGTTTAAAGAAGATACATTTCGGATTATCGAAGAGGAACCGGAACGGTTAGCAGAAGTAAAAGGAATCAGTGAACGAAAGGCGAGAGAAATTGCAGAGCAGGTAGAGAGTAAAAAAGATATGCGAAAAGCGATGATCTACTTACAGAAATATGGTATTTCCACTGCTCTGGCGGCAAAGATTTATCAGCAGTATGGACTCAATGTATATAGAGTTCTGGAAGAAAACCCATATCGGCTGGCAGATGATATCCAGGGAGTAGGATTTCGCACAGCAGATGAAATCGCGTCCAGAATTGGGATTCATACGGATTCAGATTACCGTATCCGCAGCGGAATTTTTTATACACTTTTGCAGAGTGTTTCGGAAGGACATGTATATTTGCCGGAAGAAGTGCTTCTTAGAAGGGCCAGCGATTTATTAGAAGTTGGAATTCAGGATATTGAGAAATACTTGATGGATCTTTCTATGGAACGAAAGATTGTTTTAAAACGTGTAGAAAATGGAGAAGATTCTTATGGAAATCCGATAGAAGAAGTGCGGGTGTATGGAGCTAACTATTATTATATGGAGCTGAATACGGCAAAAATGCTGCATGACTTGAATGTGAATGCGGATATTATGGATCTTGTTATTGAAAATCGACTTCGCAAGGTAGAAGAAAATGCAGATTTAAAACTAGAAGAAACCCAGAGAGAGGCAGTAATAGAAGCTGTGAAACACGGCGTTTTTATTCTGACAGGCGGGCCGGGTACAGGAAAGACGACAACGATTAATGCGATGATACGTTATTTTGACAGTGAAGGACTGGAAATTTCACTGGCTGCCCCAACTGGAAGAGCAGCCAAACGAATGACAGAAACAACAGGATACGAGGCGCAGACGATTCACAGGTTGTTGGAAATTAGCGGAAATCCGGAGGAAGATGGAGGACATAGTGGATTTTCCAGAAATGAAGAAAATCCGTTGGAGGCAGATGTGATTATCATTGATGAAATGTCTATGGTAGATCTGCCGCTCATGCATGCGCTGCTGAAAGCAATTGTTGTAGGAACAAGAGTGATTTTGGTGGGAGACAGGAATCAGCTTCCGTCTGTCGGTCCGGGAAGTGTGCTGAAAGATCTGATCCATTCAGAACAATTTCCTGTCGTGGAATTAAAAAAAATCTTCCGACAGGCTAGTGAGAGTGACATTGTTATGAATGCTCACAAAATCAATTTTGGAATTCCGTTGACACTGGATAATAAGAGCAGAGATTTCTTTTTTCTGAGAAGACAAGATGCGAATACGATTATTGCGGTAACAATTGCATTGATTCAGAAAAAACTCCCGAAATATGTTCAGGCGGATCCGTATGATATTCAGGTTATGACACCAATGAAGAAAGGGCTTCTCGGAGTTGAGCGGCTGAATAAAATTTTACAGCAGTATTTAAATCCGCCGGATAAATCAAAGGAAGAAAAAGAATTTGGCGATAAATTGTTTCGTGTTGGCGATAAAGTCATGCAGATTAAGAATAATTACCAGTTAGAGTGGGAAGTAGCAACAAAGTTTGGACTTGTCATCGATAAAGGAATGGGTGTGTTTAATGGAGATATGGGAGTGATTACTACAATTAATCATTACACAGAGACACTCACGGTAGAATATGATGAAAAACGGAAGGTAGAGTATTCTTTTAAAAATCTGGAAGAACTGGAATTGGCATATGCGATTACGATACATAAAGCGCAAGGAAGCGAATATCCGGCGGTTGTGATTCCGCTTTTACCGGGACCGCGTCAGTTGTATCATCGAAATCTGCTGTATACGGCAGTTACCCGGGCAAGAAAGTGCGTCACACTTGTGGGAAGTGAAGAGGCACTTCAGAACATGATTCAGAATACAAGCGAGCAGCAGAGATATACCTCTCTTGATCGTTGTATTCAGGAAATGAACGGCGTCTTAGAAGTATAATTGAAATTACAATATCATTTAACAGAATTGTTGTATCCACATCGTTGTCCGTTTTGTAATGAAACAGAACCAAATGAGCTTTGCAATCGCTGCAGAGAAAAGCTGGAGTGGGTTCAGGAACCTCGCTGCTGCAAATGCGGAAAACCGATACCGGATGAGCAGCAGGAATACTGTTTTGACTGTAAAAACCGAAAAAAGAGTTTTGAAAAAGGGCGTAGTCTCTGGATTCATAAACCTCCGGTCAGTGATGCACTATACCGCTTTAAATATAAAAATCAAAGATGTTATGGTTTGTTTTTTGCAAAAAGTCTCTGGGAAATGTATGAAGAGGAGATTCGAAGATGGAAACCGGATGTAATCATACCGGTTCCGGTTCACTGGAAAAGATATCGAAAGAGGGGATATAATCAAGCGGCAGTGATTGCAAAACAGTTATCCCGTATTTCGCAGATTACACTGGATGAACATGTTGTTGTACGAGTAGAAGATACGAAGCCGTCAAAGGAACTTGATCCGGCAGAACGTGCAGAAAATCTTCGGAAAGCATTTGTGATTGATGAGCAGATTAAAAAATATAGAAGAGTACTGCTTCTGGATGATATTTATACAACTGGCACGACAATCGATACGATCGCTAGAAAAATGCACAAAAAAGGCGTAGAAAGAGTATATTTTTTAACTATAAGTATTGGACAAGGTTTCTAACTATATGATATACTACAATGAGGAAAGAACGAACATTGAGGTGAAACTATGCTGAATGAAGAACGAGTAAAGCTGATGACGCGGATGGCCGCTTATGAGCAGAAACAAGGTCAGGAAGATTTCAAAATCAGTGCCTATTTTAGAAAAGATTATGCAGGATGGAACGTGATCTGGACATTCATCTGGGTGACGATCGGTTATATCATTTTGCTTGCACTGTTAGGAGTAGTGTTTGCAGAGAAAATCATGGAGTATCTGAGTCTGCAGGGAATGATTGTGATGGCAGGCGGTATCATTATAGGATATTTGCTTCTTGTCATTTGCTATGGAATTATCAGCAGTCAGCTCTATAAGAGGCGCCATGATCAGGCGAGAGAGCGGGTAAAGCGCTATAATCGGGATTTGAATCTTTTAAATAAGATGTATAAAAAGGAGAAAAGGTAGATGAGTAATTTATTAGTTTGGAAAGAGAAGCTTCAGCGTTTGTACGCGAAATATTCCTTTTACATTGATAAGGCCATTCAATTTGCACTTGCGTTTCTGACATTTTGGTTTGTCAGTACGAAGCTTGGCTATATGAAGCCGCTTGCACAGCCAGTCATTATGGTGGTGTTGGCAGTTGTATGTGCATTTTTGCCAACGGTATTTACCGTACTTGCAGCAGCCGGTTTAACGATTGCCCATCTGTTTTCGCTTTCAATTGGGATTGCAGCCACAGCTTTGGCAGTATTTGTCCTCATGTTTATTTTTTATTTTCGATTTGCACCAAAAACAGGCGTGATTATTTTGCTTGTTCCAATTGCATTTGCATTCAAAATCCCATATGTAATTCCGATTGCATGGGGCTTGATCGGTACACCGACAGCGGTACTTCCGATTGCACTTGGTGTGATAACGTATTACATGATTACTTATGTGAATGAATCAGCTACAGTTCTGAAAGGTCTGGAAGGAGGAATGGTGCAGCAGATAACGGTATTTCTGCAGAAAGCATTCTCAAATAAAGAAATGTGGATTATGATTGCAGCATTCGGAATCTGTCTGCTTGTTGTTTATGCAATCAGAAGACTGGCGGTAGATCATGCCTGGGAAATAGCTATTGTTTCCGGAATTGTTGTTAATATGATCGTGATTGTCGGAGGCGAAATCATTTTAAACATTAATACGTCCTATGTAGAACTGATTGTTGGCTGCCTTGTGGCAGGAGTGATTGGCTTTCTGATAGAATTTTTTGTATTTGCGGTCGATTATACGAGAACAGAGCGGCTCCAGTTTGAAGATGACGAATTCTATTACTATGTGAAGGCAGTTCCAAAGATTCAGATTGCACCGCCGGAGAAAACGGTAAAGACAATTAATGAACGACAGGAAACGTCATCTTTGGGAGACGCTGAAAGCAAAGATACAGCAAAGGTATCTCGCGTTCGGAAAAAAGAATCTTCAGGAAAGAAGCAAGAAGGAACTGCTGCAGCTGCACAAAAGAAGGGTGGAACTGAGAAAAAACAAGTTTCACAGGAAACTCTGACTGTAAGTCAGGCGGAAGAAATGCTTCTTGCAAAGAGTCTTCAGGAAGAATTAGATATTGAAAATATTGTAAATAAATCATTAAAAGAAACAAAATAAAACAAATCAAAATAAAATAATAGGGGAGGTGACAACAATGCAGCAATGGCTGGCCAACGGAATTTCATTTCCGAATATTAGAATTACAGATATTCTTGAGATTATTATTATTGCGGTAATCGTTTATGAGATTATGGTATGGATTAAAAGCACGAAAACGTGGATGCTTTTGAAAGGACTTATGGCACTCGGATTGTTTATTCTGATTGCGTATCTCCTTAATCTTCATACAATTTTATGGCTGGCAGAAAAATCTATTGCTATTATGGCAACAGCAATTATCGTAGTGCTACAGCCGGAATTGAGGCGTGCATTGGAAAAGCTGGGAGAGAAGAAATTTATTTCTTCGGTTGTGCCATTTAATCAGACAAAAGAAAATGAACGTTTCAGCGATCAGACGATTAATGCACTTGTGACGGCAGCATTTGCTATGGGGCGGGTAAAGACAGGAGCGCTGATTGTTGTCGAACAGGAAATTAAACTTTCAGAATATGAACATACCGGAATTATGATCGACGGTGTTGTATCCAGTCAACTTTTAATAAATATTTTTGAACACAATACACCGCTTCATGACGGAGCAGTAATTATTCGGGGAGATAGAGTAGTGTCGGCAACTTGTTACTTGCCGCTGACAGATAATCTTCGGTTAAGCAAAGATCTTGGAACAAGGCATCGCGCAGCAGTTGGAATGAGTGAAGTCAGCGATTCCATGATTATTGCAGTTTCTGAAGAAACCGGATTTGTTTCGATAGCAATGGGCGGAAAGCTTGATAGAAATGTATCAAAAGAGTATTTGACAGAGCGGTTAATCGCACTTCAGAATAAAACGACAGACAAGAAAAGTTTTGCGTTGTGGAAAGGAAGGCGGAAAGATGAAAAAAAGGCTGACAAATAATCTGGCATTGAAACTGGCTGCCATCGTTTTTGCATTTCTTTTGTGGCTAATTGTTGTGAATGAGATAGACCCAGTAGAACGACGTACGTACTCCAATGTTGTTGTAACGATGTTGCACGACGAGTTGATTCTGAATAAAGGAAATACTTACCGGATCGTCAATGGAAATACAGCGACTGTTACCGTAACAGCTAAGAGAAGTATTTTAGAGAAAATTACTCCGGAAGCTATCCGGGCTACAGCAGATATTAAAGACATTCAATTGTCCTCTTTCGTGCCGATTGAAGTGGCGATTGGAGGATTTGAAGGTGAATACCGGTCAGCGACTGCATTGCCAAACAATGTGGAAATTAAGATTGAGAGCAGCAAATCTACCAAATTCCCAATCAATGTAGAAACAATCGGAACACTGCAGGATGGATACGTTTTGGGAAATCTTGTGGCACAACCGGAGACTGTTCAGATCAGCGGACCGAAATCGTTGATTGGAAGAATCGAGAAAGTTGTAGCAAGAGTTGATATTAACGGTATTTCATCAGACAGCACATTAGAAGCAGAGCTTGTGCTCTATGATGGTGGAGGGAATGTAATTGATCAGACATCACTTGAGACAAATATCGGTGGAGATAAGAAAGTTCGTGTAAAAGTAGAGTTGCTATCAACAAAGATTGTAGAAGTGAAAGCAGACGTTACAGGAATAAGTCCTGAAATTGGATATAAGATTGGGGACGTGACTTGTGAACCGCAGCGGATCAGTATTGCAGGACTGGAAGAAGATATCGCAGATATTAACGAAATTACGATTTCTTCGGATATGTTGTTAGCGGATAATATTAATGAAAAGACAGAAGAAACAATTGATATCTCCAGTGCTCTTCCGGAAAATATTCGGCTTGCTAATGAAAATGAAAAAAATGTTGTGGTGACGATTCGTGTGGAAAAAGCAGGTGTGAAGACTTTTGAAGTACCGATTAACAGTATTACAAAAAACAATGTAAAAGCAGGTTATAAAATTGATTTTGGAAATATACAGGAAATCATGCTCCATTTTACCGGAGACGATGCAGCGTTAGAAGCACTGACACTCGAACAGGTAGAGAAGAGAGTTTCTATTGATCTGAAAGATTGTACGGAGGAAAAAAGTTATACAGTTCCTGTTACAGTGAATTTGCCGACAGGAGTTTCCATGGCTGAAGAGGCATACGTGACATTGAAAATGCAGAAGCAGGAAGAAGAGCAAAAGAAGGCAGAATAGGGAGAGGAGAAGCAGCATGGTAAGCCAAAAAGTAGTAATTAAAAATCCAACAGGCCTTCATTTGCGGCCGGCAGGAATATTTTGCAATACTGCGGTAAGATTTCAGAGTTCGATCACATACCGCGTCAGAAATACCACTGCCAATGCAAAAAGCGTTTTAAGCGTGCTTGGTTCCTGTGTCAAGGCAGGGGACGAAATTGAAATTATATGCAGCGGTCCAGACGAAGCAGAAGCGTTGGAGGCAATGGTGATGGCTGTAAAAAATGGCTTAGGTGAATAAGATTCAATGAGAGTTGTATGAGGAGATGCGAGAAAGCATCTCCTTATTTGATTACAGATTTGTTTTAGTGTTTGTTTCAGTTTGTTGGTTTTTAATATTTGCGGGGTTACTGACCTCAGATGTTATCATTGAAAAAAATATTATTTGGTGTTATAGTAATATGAGGCTAATTGGCGAAAGCGATAGCTGATTGAGAACAAAAGAAAACAATAGAAATACAAATTTAAAAGGAGAAATCAGATGAACAAAGCGACACTGGTAATTATGGCCGCTGGAATCGGCAGCAGATTTGGCGGCGGAATCAAACAGTTAGAGCCGGTAGGACCAAATGGAGAAATCATTATGGATTACTCTATTTATGATGCGATGGAAGCAGGATTTGATAAAGTTGTTTTTGTAATCAGGAAAGATTTGGAGAAAGATTTTCGGGAAATTATAGGAAATCGTATTGAAAAACGGGTTGAAGTAGCATATGCGTTTCAGGAACTGATGGACATTCCGGAGAAATATCAGGAAAAATTTGCCGGAAGAACAAAACCGTGGGGAACCGGACAGGCAATCCTTTGCTGTAAAGATGTGGTAGATACCCCGTTTCTCGTGATTAATGCCGATGATTATTATGGAAAAGAAGCATATCAGGAAGCTTTTCAATATCTGACAGATGAGAAAAAGTGTGAAGAAGGAAAAATGTCAGCATCTATGGTTGGCTTTGTTTTAAAAAACACTCTGAGTGAAAATGGTGGAGTGACGAGAGGCGTGTGTCAGATCGGAAAGGATGACATGCTTTCTAATATAGTAGAAACACATAATATTATCAAAACGCCAGAGGGAGCGATGGTAATCGGAGAGAACGGAATACAGAGAAAGATTGATGTAAATTCCTCTGTATCTATGAATATGTGGGGATTGTATCCGGACTTTTTTGAGATTCTTGAAAATGGATTTGAGGTATTTCTTGAGGAGACGCCTTCTGATCAACTAAAGAGAGAGTATTTGCTTCCGACAATTATCGGTGACTTACTTCAGGAAGAAAAAATCAGCGTAAAAGTATTAAAGTCACATGATAAATGGTTTGGTGTGACTTATAAAGAAGATAAAGAAGCGGTAGTTCAT
>CAUCYJ010000052.1:0-13525 GCA_958446945.1 uncultured Lachnospiraceae bacterium
TCGATAATTTCATTTTCGCGAATCCAAACCGGTACATTTACAAAAGCAGTTGCAACTAAATTATGAATCATGAACATCTTCGGCATTCTGCTACCGCTCAATGTGCTATATGTCACAACCGTTTCATAACCATTCACAAAGTACGTTCTAATTAATACTGCTATTCCGTTTCTTCTTTTACTCGCTAGCCTTGCATAGTTGGAAATGAACCAACCCGGTTGTGCTTTTATGGGAACAAATCTTTCATCTGGTGAAATAAGTCCGCCAATAGTTGTTACATCCTTTTTAGTAAATTTTTTATAGTTTTTCTGCATATTTTCTCCAAAATAAAGGCGGTATCACAATGACACCGCCACAAAATTCCTATTTTATTCTTTTTATTTCCAAAGTATTTCTTTATAACGCTTTAAAATCATGTTCTTTTTCCAGCCAGTAATCTCATCCATGATATCTTCATTTGTCAAATAATTCACAAAAGTTACTGCCTCGTTTTTTGTTACAATATACTCTTCAAGTTTCTCTTTAAAAGTCTGTTTGTCATTTTCTGCAATTAACATTTCGATGGCATCTTTTGTAAGTTGCGCTGGATACTCCGTTGCGTCCGGCAAATCAAAAAGATCTTTATGCATTTCAAAATCGCAAATTCTGATCGTTGCATTTTTGCCTTTCCCGTCTATACCCACAAACAGAATATTATTCGCACGGATCTGTGCCTCAATTTCTGCGTAATCAAATTTTTTAGAACTTTCAAAAGGATTTAAAAGAATACCCTTTAAAGAGTTCTCATCTTTTAATGTTTCTGGATAAAAAGACACTTCCAGTGCGGACAAATTCTGGATTTCAATTTTTTTGCGGGTTTTATTACTCTCCATCTGATCACATTGCAGTTTAAATAACATTTCTTCAAGTTCAATTTTAGTCGCCATTATTATTCACCTCGTTCTTTATTTTTGCCGCATTCAGCATTTATACAGTTAGCAGTATGTTCAGCACTCCCCTGATAAGCCAGTTCTTCCAATGTAAGTCCACCGTCACGCTCAATATCTTTAATTCCTGTTGTATCAATTTTTATTTCCATGTTCATTTCTCCTATTCAAAAATATTTTCAAAATATTCATCCGAATTGTCACATTTAGACTCATATTCCAGATTCCATGCAATCAAATTGTCATATTCTGTTTTAGACATTTTTTCGTTTGCTTGTACTGCAAAACCAAATTCATCTGCAGAATCTTTCATTTTATCTGATGCAAATACATCAAAGTCATCTACAGCCACCCTCTTCTGATTAAGTTCAATCAATATTGCCGATGGATCTGAAGGTTTTATGGACAGAATACAATATCCACTATAATCATAAATCATAGGAACACGACCTTGTTCTTTCCAACCACCATCATAAATTATTTCGCCATCATTGTCTTTTGTGCCAACAAATTCGACACTGCCGCGAAGTTTCTTTCCATTTGCGAGCTGATCTTCAATCCATTTTACGAATTTCGGATATCTTCCTTCATTGATATATCCAGTAGCACATAAGCATCTATGTATTTCACCATCTATTTCAATATCTTCGATACTCCAATCTTCAAATGAACCCACTTGGACAGAATCTTCAAATACTGGCATGTTTTTTATATGTCCAGTCAGTCCATGTCCATAAGGTACATCTTTATCGTCATCAAGAAACTCAGCGCACAGTGGCATACCTTTTACACTATCCGCATTATCGCGGGTGTACTGCTCCAAGTAAGTTATACCGTTTCTGTTCCAGTGAGTTCTATCTGGATAAATTTCATGCAATGCAAATTTTACTTTTCTTCGACCATTTGGATTGGTGGCTTGCGAAATTTCTAAGATTCTTTCTTGAATTTCCATTTTATTTATCACCTTTGTGTTTATTTATTTCAATAAAAAAGAACACCAAGTAAGTGTCCCATTTAAAGAATAACTATTTTTATTTAAACTATATCTTTAGGTGTGTTTTTATCTAACATACCCTTGACAGATACAAAGTCATTTTTAAATTCTTCTGTCTCTGCAAAAATGAAGATAGATGCATCTGGGTTTTCCTTTTTTGGCTTAATGTCATATATAGGATGTCCCATTTTCAACAATCTTCTTGCAATTCCAGGAACAAAAACAGACTTGTATTTAATAGTAGTTGTTCCTACCATCTACACATAATCTTCCTTTCTCATTCTGTACTTGGTTTAGGGTTGGAATTAGAACCAGAAGATTTTGATTGTATTGTATTTTCATTCGTTGGATTATCTACCGGAGTTCTTCCACCTTTATCTCCGGATTCATTATCTTTTCCACTCATAGTATATGATGTAGCATGAACAGGATATTTGTTTTCCATATCTGTTTCAAGTTCATAATCAAGCAATGAAACATATGCATCAGCGTCAAACCCTGTTGCACTAATCCATGCCAACAAAGAACCTTTACCATTTGAGTATAAGTCTTTCATATATTGTACTTGCTTATCTCTGTTAGAAAATGTAGTAGGGAGAATATAGCAATCTACAACACATGACGGATCTTTAATAACATTCGCATTTATACATTTATTGAGTTCAGACATAAAGTTTTCAATCCATGTATAAACATGACTGGCAACCAACTCAAGATTGAGTGATGCCGTTGCATAATTTCCTTTTGTATTACCATCAAGACTGGCAGAACTTATACCTAAATCTGCCGGAACATTATTTTTTATAGATGCTTCATTTTTTTCATCAAAAATTCCAATGTCAACTTCCATTTTGTCAAGTTTTGTCCCGCTGGCAAGAGAAAAGAATGATATACCAGATTGACTCTTACGATTAATTACAGCATCTTTTACCTTTTCATGTTGATCTCTTTGTTGATCTTTTGATAAAGACGATGTTCCTTTTTCTTTTCCTTCCGGAAATGTCATATATACAATTTGATTATTTATATTATCCAACACAGTACGTTTGGTGTTTATAAAATACTCAGCATATAATATGTCATCAAATGCTGTTACTGCCATAGGAACTCCCCACGGCTGATTAATTGCAGCATTTACTTTGGTAATAATTGTCTTTGTATCATCCAACACAAGCCAAGGGGTATTAATATTATGATTATCATATTTCTGCCAGCCATCACGAATTTCTTTTGGCATAGCTTGTAACCTGGCTTTTCTTTCTTTTTCTGTAAATTGTTGGAAATACCTCAGATCAAAAACACAACGATATCGGTTACTTATCCTACCACAAATCCTACACCAATCTACCGGAAGTGTAATAATGGAAACATCTAATCCTAATTCGTTAATCTCCACAATATTTGCAATATCATAATCAGATAAGAATTTAGCATTATTGACTGGGCGTTTCCCAGTTTCAAAATAGAAGAATGCAGTACCGTCATTCGCATCCTTCATCAAATTATCTCTTATATGCTGCTTATAATTTATTTTGTCCAACACAGACAACATTTTAAGACGGTTACTTTCAAAATTTCTAGGGCGTTGTTGTTTATTTCTTCGACTTTTGCATACGATTACTTTATCAAGTGTATGCATAGAACATATATAGTTTACAGCAGCTTTAACACTTCCATTGGTGTTGTACGCCCACCATGCTAAATTTCTTAATTCCTTATTATAGTATTGCGGATTTTTCGCATATTCACGAATTTCCCTAATACTGTTAGGAGATGAATCAAGATAATCACCCAACACAGAATATACATATGGAAGAGTAGTATTATACGCAAAAGCATTAGATTCTACATTATTGTTTGCAGCTAGGATCATTTTGACAGCACCACATTTTCTTTTTCAATATTTTCTTGTAGTTTTCGTGATAACCGACCAAGTGAACAATTTAATGAATCAACAACTTCATGCATCTGATTAATAATCCACTTTCTTTCCTGCCTTACTTCTCTTAATTCATCGTTTATACTAAGTTGCGACTCATTCATGTTAATGCGCTTTTCTAACTCATTCATAGTCACTACCATGCTATTTGCCAGTCCCGTTACATCTATTTCACTGACAGTACACTTTTCTTTACCAATCATATTATTGCCATTATAATCTACAACTTTTGTCAGTTTTTCTTTGTTCTTATTTTCAATAGCGTCCATTAATAAATGAAAAAAATTAGAATAGCGTACTCCTGCAACTTTTATCGTCATATAGCTTTTTTCATTTTTTCCATAACTTCTGTATCTCTCATAAATATAACGAATAACTTCATCAATCGGTTTATCCACATTTATTCCTATTATTACCAGAAACTCTTTTGTTTCTTTATCTGTTTCAATCTTTTTTATAAGATAATTCATTGATGTTTCAACATATTTCGGATTCATTCTTGCAAAATCAACAATCTCATCTATAATTTCTTTTTTCCAATTTTTTCCATATTCATTTTTGTCTTTCATAATATTTTTTCCTTAAATCATTTTTTACTTTTCTGTTTCTCCAGTTCTTGACAACTGGGTGTCCAATCTTCCACTATTTCACCTAATTTCTGCAAAATGCCTTTAATTTCTGCAATTTCTAACAGATTACAGGATTTATGATATTGTGTTCGCAATATCGGAACAATTCGTTGGACTTCTCTTTTGGTTAATTCAATCTTCATACTCATCAATTTCCTCTTTTTCTATATCTTGCGTTATTAATATATAATTGATTACTGCTGAAACATCTTTCACATAATCTCCATTTAGAAAAGCCTTTACATGACGCATATTCCTTTCAGTAAGATCACGTTTTCCAGACATCCACTCAGACAGTGTACTTCTTGGCATTCCTATAAGATAAGCCATATCCGCTATAGACCACCTGTTTACTTCAAGATATGTTTTTGTAATATCACGTAAGTTTAATACCATTTCTTTTTTCACTATTTTTCTCCCTATATACATATTTGTCAGATTTTTCGTTTGAAATCGTCGCAAAAAATTTAAAAATGGAAAAACTATATTTTAGTAAAAACTGTTTTTTCCATTTTATTTTTTAAACTTTTGGGTTAATGCCTAGTCAACGCCACGCGCCAAAAGTTTCTCAATATTTAGTTTTCTATTAAAGCCGAGTGCCTGCTCCTAACACTCATGCTTGGACATATAAATATTATATCCAGGCATCAATATTAGTAGTTGGAGGGGGTAACATTTTGTTACCCCATATGTCGAAAAACTTAAGTAAAAAGATACATATGTCTTGCCACGATATCTCGAAGAAATACATATATATCTTATATATGTCTTATAAACCTTTTCTTTTCTCAGGGCATTCCCTTTCCTTTCCCTTTTCCATAAAAGGTGGCACATATAAGTCAATCGCTGAAACCCCGATAGTAAAGGCATTTCAGCGATTTGACGATTTGTTATTTCGTTTCAACACATTTTCGTTTGTTCTGCATCCAAGCTATTTTTTTAGCTTTGTTCGCTTTTTCCTGGCATGATTTACAAAAAAACATTTTTGAAGTGTTCCCTCTGACTGGAACATCAAAGAAAGTTCCACATTCGTAGCATCGTCTTACAGTTGGGGTCTTCTGCTTTTTTGTTTTTATGCGATGTTCTTCACAGTATTTGTATTTATTTCTGTATTGCTGGCGAAATAATGCGCCGCATTCTTTACATTCTCCGATATCTGCACCAGATAATCTTTCGTAATGCAATTCCAAATGGTGATAATCCGTTATGTAATCCAGCACTTCGCTATCTTCGTCATCATCAACAATAGTAACCTTATCTATAAGCTTAGATCCGTTTTGGGAAAAAATCTCTTTAAACTCAATAAATCCATAATCTTGTAATTCTCTCAAAGCCGCAAAGTAGCGTTTATATCGCATTGAGCCGTACCCCCTTGAAATCCCCATTTCGAGGCAACAAATAGATTTGTTTATCTGTTCTCGGCTAAAATATTCTTGCGAATAATTCTTTTTTCTTTTTACCAGTTTTCTATGAACCATATAATACTTTGCATCAACTAACTTTATAAATAATAATTTTCTAGCGTCATCATCTTCTATACTACATATTGTTTTCCATTCGTTTACTGTAATTGGCGTTGGGTCTGCAAAATTCATTCGATACTTTACACTTGCTTTAACCGCGTAATCTATCTCTATGCAATAGTCATAATAATTAAAATATGGAATTGCTTTTTCGCAAAAAGCAATCATTTTTTTCTCTATATCTTTTGAATCTGCCAGCACATCCCAGTAATCTCTTTCTTCAAGGTCAAATCCATAATAGTCTACAATATCAAATCGTAAATATTTCGCCAATAACAGTAACTCTTTATATGTGCCACCTTGCGGGAAATGCCCCGTTTCATATATTTCTGCTGCTGCAGAATATTCATCAAAATTTTTTGTTATATAATCCAATTTATTTCCTCTTTCTCTTAATTTTTTTAATATAAAAATCATCCCAACCAGAAAGCAAAGATTAAATTTACAATATTTATGGATTTACTTAAATACTGTTTACTATCAAAATATCCTTTATCTTCTTTCTTGTTCGTTGGTTGGAGAGTGCCAGCCGATACACTGATAAGAAGCCTAAGCTTACCGGCACGATATCACTACACTCATAACAATATTTTAAATGACGTTTTTAATCTCTGAATGCCAATAGTTACTGTAATAATTTTTTATTATGCTATGAACATTTGTGAGTAGCAGACAACACGTTAGTGTTGGCTTTATTCTTGCCACTATCGTGGCGCTGTAGACTTCGTTCTTACGAAGCCTACATTATTATCAACATTTAGTCTCCAGTTCTTTATATGGGACGTATTATAAAGAAAAGAAGAAATTTCACTATGAAAACCTCTGTAATAGCGTACAGTACGGGATTTCAGAGCTTTTTAAGTGTCTCAAAAAATACGGATTTGATTTTTACCTGAAACACCTCTCAAATACGATATTTAACGTACTTTCAGAGCTTTTTCACATAAAAAATGACTGTCTCAAAAAATACGAATTATCATTATTGTTTAACAAAGAGTCCAAGGATTTTTACTTGTTCGTAGTTACTTCCGGCGTAAATAATATGTGGATTAACAAACATTTTAGTAACACCCTTATTTTTCACGAACGATAATAAGTACTCTTTGTGACCATCAACATCCAAAGTAATGGAATCATAAATCTTAACCAATTTATGAGAATTATTTTTATCATATCCAATGCAGTCACAAAGTTCCATTAATGTTAAAAGTTCAACATCTTCAATATTTGTTTCCAGAGGATTTTTACAGAGAACATTATATTCAAAGTTGATATACGGCATAATTTGATATATATATCCCAAATATCTATGATTTGTTGACTTAGTTGCACTATACAAATCTCTGATGTAACGAATATAAAATTTCTGAAATAACTTTTGTTTATCGTTGATTTTACCGCGGATAATGTCGTCGCAAATTAACATTAATCCTTTATCACTTTCCTTGATATACACGTCCTTGATTTCATTCCAAAATCTATTTGCGGTCGCCCTTGATACATGTAATACTTCCTGTAAATCACTTTTCTTCATGTGACAGTTTTTGCGGATCATAAAATTATTATTGTAGTCGACATATGTCAACAAGTAAATCAAACGTCCCACTGTCTCAGCCGAGATATTACCAAGCTCATGCTCATGATATATGAAGTAAAAGTAACCTAACTCACTATTTTTACATTTTCGCGTTTCATAATTGTTTTGCCGAGAGCTATACTGCCTACGTGCTTCCATTTGTTTAGGTGTAATAACTTTGGAACCCACCGGCATTTCTCCAACAATCTCACCTGAAACCTTATCTACAATCACTAATGATTCTTCAGTCACATTTGCTTGCATTCATTTCTTCCTTCCTTTTTGCATAAAAAAAGCAACCAATTAAAAAGACAATAAAGTTGTGTTTTTGTCCTTTTTTTAATTGATTGCTGTTAGTTTCTAAATTATGTCTTAACCAGACACCTAGATACATTTTCTCTATTTAATTATTATATATAATATCATACTTTTCCTAATTTGTCAAGTATTTTGTGCATTTTGCTAAAATTATGTGGTGTTTAAGAATAATAAAATTGTGCAATATAGACACAACTTATAATATATTTCCCTAATTAAATAAACCATTAAACATGTCCATTAACTTCAGATAGTGATTAGCACAATAATATTCTGTCTGACCAGTAACTCCCTCAATCTGATACGTTCCCTCTCTGGTGCATCCAGAAGCTTGACAAGTGTGTGTCGTAGTTTTAGGCACATATTTATATGTTGATGTACTAGGTGTTGGAGTCGGTGTAGGGCTTGGTATTGGAGTCGGTGTTATTCCTCTTAAACTGTCCACAAGTTCTTGATCTATCGTTGAAGTTGCTTCCATGTTATTATCCTCTTTATATTGAATGACAGCATTGCAGGTATTTTTTCCCACTATCCCGTCTGGTGTACCGCATTGATATCCTTTAGCATTGAGTAACTCTTGTATCTCTTTTATTGTTTCCTTATCAGTAATTTCTTCTTTTTCTGTCTCATTCTTTTTAAGCTTATTCCAAGGATTTTTGCCAGTACCCGAAAAGCCTCCAGTTTGAGAACTTGATACTTGCTTATGTTGAGATCTTTCTATCGCATCAAGGCTAATACCACCCGTCACCGCATATGCAGACGTGTTAATAACATTTATCGCCACTGCTACTGTTATAATTGCAATTGTTTTCTTATTCATAACATTTTCTCCATTTACCTTTAATATTTACATCCGATCAAGCATTACTTTTAACTTCGTCATTTTTCATTTTGGTTGCCATGAATGCCCGCATTTTGCACAACGATTTACGGTCTTATTCGCACCAATAAACCCTGTCCAGAACGAAAAGCCTCTCTGTCCTGTTGTTATTTGCGTTGATCCGCAACGAGGGCATCTAATTTTACTTGCCTCTTTTGCTACAGCAATTTTGGTACTTTTGTCATCCGAAGATACTACAGACACAATTGCTCCATCTTCTTCAAACGCATTCTTGATTGCAGTTGCGGCTTCCAGTGATATTTTATCAATGACCACACAAGGAACATTTTCCGCCATTTCTTTTGCTTCTTTCAGTCCTAATCCTGTGACTTCTCTTACGTCCCTAATCGCTTTCACCTTGTTCACCCCAGCATTTTCCAAAATTACAGCATATTCATTAGTTGTACGCTTTGCTTTACCTAAACCTGCAATTGGATAGCCACAATTTGGACAAGCTTCTGCTTTATCACTAATTTCTTTTCCACATTCTGGACATCTAATTAATGCCATGTTCTACCTCCTTTAAGTACACTATATTGATACTTTTATCATACTACGGAACACCATTATTGTACATACTTTTGATAAACTAATTTAGTACAAAGGTGGTGAAATTGTGGATTTTGGAAGTAAACTAAAAGAACTACGAGCACAAAATGGTCTTACTCAGAAACAATTAGCTGACCAGCTCGGCATAACCAAATCTGTAGTATCTTTTTATGAACGCCAAGAACGGACTCCCTCTCCGGAGGTTTTACGAAAAATGGCAGCAATTTTTAGAGTTAGTACTGATTTTCTGTTAGATATTGATAGTACCAAACGTCTTGATGTGTCTGATTTAGATGAAGATGATATTCAGCTTGTGTCATTATTAGTTGATACCTTAAGAAAGAAGAATACCAGAAAATAAATTCGGCTATGGAAATACTCCATAGCCTTTTCTGTACCCTATATTCCTCTTACTATTGCTACGATTGAATCAACTTCGTTCTGATCTGCATACTTATTAAGATATGGAATAATCTCCTCAAAACGCTCTTTCTTTACTCCTGTGAGCTTCCTAAGATGTTTCCAGTAAAATACATCTTCTTTATTATTTTCAAGCCACTCATAAGCCCAGACTAATTTTCTAGCCCACGATTCGGGGTATGATTCTGTATATTTATCTAACACGGCTCTGCTTTTGGGCATATTTTCAAGCCTATGCTCCTTTATCCCTAATATTTTACATATATTTTTTCCCGTTACTTTTTCAGGCTTTCCCAGATTGTCAGCAGCTCCGCTGTAAATATCTGCTGCCACACTTTCTATAGCGACAGACATTTTTTCATCATACTCTTCCCATTCCGGCGTAATGTTTGCTTTGACATAATGGCTTTTCGCTTCCTGCCTTATTTCTTCCTCAGATAATTGCGAATTAGTTAATTCTTCCGGCTTCATCCCCAAAAAGAAAGCAATCTGACAAGCAATGGAAAAATCATATCCACGTCCAGTTAGTAAGGTTTTTTGGATTCTACTCATAGTTGCAATCTCATTCAGTTCAATTTTTTTATAAAAATGTGTCATGTCATCAACGAACTTTGTCATGTATCGGCTATTCCCCGTTGGCTTCATATATTCAGTGTCTTTCATTCCATGATATAAAATAGCACTAATTGGAATATCTCTCACAAAATCTACAGGAGAGTCAAAAACATGTTCTGCGTACTCTGCAAATGCTATCTGTAAAGGATCGTCTACAGAAAGACTTTCTTCTATGCCTGGTATAACTTCTTCAGCGGTAACGAAACTATACAAGCTCATGCTTTTGGCAGGAACACCAGAGTCCCGAAGCCTACATTTATGTTTCGGACAAATCCTCATATTCCGTATTTGATGCTTTCGATGCCAGTATGTTTCGGCGTATTTCTGTCTGTCCTCACGGGAACATATCGGGCAATACTTCAAATACTGCTCCTTCTCGCACCTGGGAAGAACGGCAAATAAATGGTGCATATCACAGTTCTCATAGCATAATTTGTATAAAGCATTCTTCCTCTGCTCCAACGGAATAAATCTGGCATACTGAGGGTACATGGTATGTTTTAATACTAACTCCCTCAAAGGATATGTATTATCAATACACTCTCTTGCTTCGGTGTTCAGATTTCCAATAAATTCTTTAATCGGTGTATCGAATCTTTTACAATACAAAAATTGCAATAATTGAGAATTTATATAGCCTGAACGAACGGCAAAACGCCCAAACCAACTATACACCAGTTCATCCAGGTAAATTTCTGGAAAGTACATTTTCATAATGCTATTTCCTCCACTGTGAAATGTTCCCGAAATATTTCTACAATATCAAGGTTTTCTGCTTTTGATTTTTGCACCAAATCGGCTATACTATAGTCTTCTTCTGATGATATTACCGCCTTTTCTATGGTTTTCTTTTTCCTTTTGGCTGTTGTGTTCTTTACGGTGGCAGCAGGTTTGATAAAATCATGTAAAAGCTGCATTCTTTTCTCATATGCCTGATTCAGCATTGAAATATCAAGCGTTTCATGCCCTGTTAAAATTGCAATCTCCTGTGCATCGTGAACTAATGAGACAACAACAGATGTCACACCGCCGGAATGCTCGAATAGCCACTCAATTATTTGTGCTGTTATCTCCGCTTTCTTTTGCACATATTGATATTTAAACAATAATTTGCAAAATCCGTTAAAAAATTCATCATTATTCAGTGCATCATATTGTAATCCTAAAGAACGCCGTGCCAATTGAAACGCTGATTCAAAAAGTGATAATGTTTCTGGCGTTCCGATCATTCCAATAGATATACCTGAGCTATTGATTAACTGAGTAAGCATTGCTACAAGTCCTTTTCCACTCTTTGACGTTACACAATTTTGCACCTCATCAATTATCAATAATCCAATATGTTGCAATGCAACCTGTGATACAATACCAATCAACACATCTGTTGTTGCCCTTGCTTTCAATGCATTTCCATAATAAGTAGTTTCCAGTAATTCATCTGACTTTCGTAGTATTTCCAATAATAACGACTTTACCGATGCGTCCCACGGGCATTGAACTATTAACGCCGGAATAATTCTTGTTGATGGATTATGAAGTTCTATCATTTTATCTTGTGTGATTATTGATATAGCACGATTTATAGCTGAACTTTTGCCAATTCCAGAACAGCCAACAATCGAAAAAGAATCTGAGCCTCCAATTATCCCTCTGTTTTCCCTTCTCATTATTGCATTATGGTTCTGATATGACTGCTGTATTGCTGTATTTGTTCCCTTTTTCTGTAATGACCTTAATAGTGCAAGATATAACTTTGAGTAAATCTCAATACTCATTTCACTCGGTAAATAAATTTCATACAACGTGGAAAGCTCTATGAGCCGTTCTGTTTGGCTTTTTCCCCGTATTTCTTCACTATACGCCGGGATATCTGCCAGTTTTTCATATAACTCCTGTCCCGATAACATTTCCGGCATCTGCCTGATTAAATCCATATTATTCATGTATCATACCCACCTTCATACAATCCACATGAGCTCTTATCTTCTCTCGTTCATAGTTTTGCGGAATTACTTCTAAATCTCCATTGCTACAACCTACATTCGCCATAATCGCTTCAATATGACTGGCAAGATTTATTTTTGCCTGAATATTGCTTGCTTCCACTGATTTCACAATCTTTTTCTTTTCCGTTTGCATGATCTCAATTTCTGAAAAACTCTTGTTTTTATATCGAATTTCAATTAACACAAATTCTATAAAATTCCCCTTATCTACCAGCCAAACAAATGAAGAATCATCTGGATTATATGCCACTATTACACTCCCACCGGACAGATATTTTTCCGCAAAATCCTTGTTTTTATATCTAACATTGTTCACTATTAATCCGAATCTAGTAAATTTTCCTATAGTCCGGGGCAATAATGTAAGCATAAGCTGCCGTTTATCAATCTTTACAAGATTTGTTCCATCTAAATTCTTGCCATATGTGAAAATATCATTAGCATATGGGGAAACTTTGTTTTTCAACATATCATCCGTATATGGGAAATTTTCAATTATCCGTTGCGAATTGTAATATATTATGCATCGAATCAGAACCTTTTCAAATTGTTCCAATGTGAGACAAGCATCTTTTCTGTAGTCATGCGCTCCCCTCTCCTGAAAATCCGGTTCAATCAATCCTTTCCCTTTTAGATATGGGCGAAAAAGATCCTGTATTATGCTAAAGAACTTCTCAACATTTCCCTTTAATTCCGGACGATACACTGGAAGATTCACGACTTTTATTCCAAGCTCTGCAATTTGTTCAAAGCAATTACTCATGTACTCTGTTCCTTGATCTGTCACAAGAACGCCTGGACACAATGAAAAATCCCACTCATGCGGACTTATATTTATTCCATGTTTCCGGCACAACTCCTGTTTATCGGTAACTGCATTAAGCATTAACTGCCGCAAGCTGTACATGCCGCCCTCCCATGTCAACGCATAGCCACAACACAAAGAACTGTAAGCATCAATGCAAGCTGTCAGTATAGGTCTGCCAATAATCTCACCGGCCTGATTTATCAAGTAAATATCGCAGATGGTAGCATCCAACATTCCCACTCCTGGTGCTTTTGCATATTCTTGTATTCCATCACCAAGCAACGGGCGATTATTACGCTGATAATTGGTCAAGCCGTTTCGTGAAATGAAATAGGTTTGCTG
>CAUCYJ010000053.1:0-13466 GCA_958446945.1 uncultured Lachnospiraceae bacterium
TGTTTAATAAAGTGCAGGTTCCTCATTATAACTATGTCGGAGACTCGGTGCTGGGATATAAAGCGCATATGGGCGCTGGATCGATTACTTCCAATGTGAAATCAGATAAGACACTTGTGACGGTCAAGACACCGGATGGTCCAATCGAGACCGGACTTAAAAAATTCGGAGCGATGCTCGGTGACAATGTAGAAGTTGGCTGCGGCAGTGTACTGAATCCGGGAACGGTGGTCGGAGCTCATACAAATATTTATCCGCTTTCCATGGTGAGGGAATTTGTGCCGGCCAACAGTATTTATAAAAAGCGCGGCGAAGTGGCAGAAAAGTACGAATCTGAAAATTAGAAGAAAACAGCAGGATGCTCAAAAAAATGAGCGTCCTTTTTTGTTTGGAATGAAGATAAGAGCAAAGAAGCAGCAATTCCGCTTATGGATATTATATATTGACACAGAGAAATATCTGTATTAATATAATAATACAAAGTTTTGAGGAGGGATAAAATGTTAGAAGTACAGGGATTATCAAAACGCTATGGAAAATATCTGGCAGTAGACCATGTTAGTTTCTCGATTCCGGATGGCTGTGTAGGAATTCTTCTTGGACCGAATGGAGCGGGAAAATCCACAATTATAAAAAGTATTGCAGGCCTGCTCAGGTATGACGGAGGAATTGGAATTCAGAAGATGTCGTCAAAATCACTGGAGGCGAAAAAAGTCTTTGCCTATGTGCCGGAAATTCCGGCTTTGTTTGATGCACTGACGGTACGTGAACATATAGAATATATTCGTAAGGCATATAAAAGCAGCATTACAGATGAAGAAATTGAAGGACTGCTTGCAAGATTTGAAATGAGTGACAAGCAGGATAAAATGGGAAATGAATTGTCTAAAGGAATGATGCAGAAGGTCAGTATCTGCTGCGCACTTGCAGTCAAGCCGCAGGTAATCTTATTTGATGAGCCTATGGTCGGACTGGATCCGAAAGCAATTAAGGAACTGAAAGAAGTTATTTTGGAATTAAAAGAAAATGGGACAACGGTGCTCATCAGCACACATATGCTTGAAATGGTAGACGGCTTGTGGGATGTAATGTTTGTGATGGAGAAAGGAAAATTGATCGGAGCTTATAAGAAAGATGAGGTTGGCGGTAAAGATCTGGATGATCTGTTCTTCGAAATGACAGGCGGTGAGGAAGAATGAAAGCACTTTGGTATTTGAGAAAAACAATTTGGAAGAATCAAATAAAGAAAGCGTTGAAGCGACCGACAACGTATCTGTTTCTTGTTCTCGGAATATTTTATATCGGAATTATTGTTGCGGGAATCGGGACAGTTGCAGCAAACTTTCAATTTGATTCGGCATATGGACTTGTGATTTTGATGACGATTTGGAGTTTTTATATGATTCCTGCAAATTTCGTCAGCTATGCAGGCCGCAAGGGAATTATTTTCCGCCCCTGCCAGGCGCATTTTGTTTTTACTGCGCCGATTTCTCCAAAGAGAATTCTTCTTGATACAGCGGCATTAAATCTGGGATTGAGTATTGTGGGCGGTATTGTCATGAGCGTGATCGGTGTGTGGGTATTCCATCTTCCAATCTGGAGTGCGGCACTGATGTTTTTGCTCTGCTTTGTGTTGGAAATGGTTCTTGAATGCAGCCTGATCATCATTGTCTATGGAAGTGACCGTTTTGCTGATGGAAAGTTTAAACGATGGGGAATTTTCATCAAAGGAATTCTTATTGTTTCAGCGATATTTTTCCTGTGGTATTTCAAAGAAAACGGAATCAGCTTAAAAAGTGCTGCGGAACTGATCGAACATCCGATTTTTCGATTGCTTCCGGTAGTGGGATGGGATATCAGCGCTTTTCGGCTTGTGATTCTTGGGCCGGATCGTTTGAATGTAATCGGAACAGTATTATATCTGGGGTTGATTATACTTCTGACACTTATGGCGATCCGGATGAAAAACACAGGTGCTTATTATGAAGATGCGGCTAAATTTGCGGATGATTATCAAGAACTCCGTAACCGGAGCAAGCGGGGAGAGACTGGTTATAGTCTTGGGAAAAAGAAAAAATTCCGTACAGTAAAAGGCAATTTTGGAGGCGGCGCCAAAGCAATCTTCTATCGCCAGCTTTTGGAATATAAGAAAGAGCGGTTTTTTATTTTTGATTCGATGACGTTAATTTGTGTTGTTCTTGCCGGTGTTCTGGCGAAGATGATGGAACCGCCGAAAGAAGGAATGCAGGGGCTGGTTATGATGGGATTGATCGCCTACATGAGTTTTTGTGCTTCCGGTTATGCAGGTAAATGGGACAAGGAGTTAGAAAATCCTTATTTATATCTGATTCCGGACACGGCAGTCAGAAAAATGTGGAATGCGACAAAGATGGAACATATAAAGGCATTTTTTGATGGACTGCTCATGGCGGGTATGATTGGATATTTCTGGCATGTACCATTCTGGCAGATAGCAGCAAGTATCGTAATATATGTACTTTTACAGGCAAATAAAATGTATTTAAAAGTATTTGCAAAAATGCTGCTTGGAAATACGATGGGAAATACAGGGCGTACAATTCTGCGGCTTCTCATTCAGTCAGCAGTGCTTGGAGTTGGTGTGCTTATATCCGTGGCAGCAGCAATCTTCCTGAATCCGGAAGTTGTATTTGCAGTTATGCTTGTCTACAGTTTGGCAGCAACTGTGATCGTAGCGCTGTTTGCATCTATGAAATTTGAAGTACTGGAGCAGAATGAATAACATTTAGGTGTAAAAAACAAAGGATTATCTGAACACACAATCTTCAGATAATCTTTTTGTATTATTCTATCTTTATATGGAAGGATATGCTATACTGAAGAAGCATCGTTTACAATTCCAAGGGGCAGGAATTCGATAAAAGACTATTGACAATTGAAAGAATGTATACTAATATATTCATAGAAACGAACATAAGTTCGTGTTTAAAAGGAGTATGTAGAATGGCAAATAATATTGAAGATAGAAAGAAAGCGCTAGATGCAGCGATTTCAAAATTGGAGAAAGATTTTGGGAAAGGAACAGTAATGAAGCTTGGGGATGCCAGTGCCAATGTGGCAGTGGAGACCGTTCCGACAGGCTCTTTGAGTCTTGATATTGCGCTTGGTCTGGGAGGCGTTCCAAAGGGACGTGTTATTGAGATTTACGGACCGGAGTCAAGTGGTAAGACAACAGTAGCGCTGCATATGATCTCCGAAGTACAAAAACGCGGTGGAATTGCCGGATTCATTGACGCAGAGCATGCGCTTGATCCGGCATATGCTAAGAATATTGGTGTAGATATTGATGAACTTTATATTTCACAGCCAGACAGTGGGGATCAGGCATTAGAGATTGCAGAGACGATGGTTCGTTCCGGTGCAATGGACATTATTGTAATCGACTCTGTGGCAGCGCTTGTACCGCGACAGGAGATTGAAGGAGATATGGGAGACAGCCATGTAGGATTGCAGGCACGTCTGATGTCTCAGGCGCTCAGAAAACTGACTCCGGTTATTAGCAAGTCGAACTGTGTGGTAATCTTTATCAATCAGCTGAGAGAGAAAGTTGGCGTGATGTTCGGCAATCCGGAGACAACGACAGGGGGACGCGCCTTAAAGTTTTATGCTTCTATTCGTATGGATGTCAGAAGAATCGAAACATTAAAACAAAGCGGTGAGATGGTAGGAAACCGTACAAGAATTAAGGTAGTTAAGAATAAGATTGCACCGCCATTTAAGGAAGCGGAATTTGATATTATGTTTGGAAAAGGTATTTCCAAAGAAGGAGATATTCTGGATCTGGCAACAAGCATTGATCTTGTGAACAAGAGTGGCGCATGGTATGCTTATAACGGGAATAAGATTGGCCAGGGACGTGAGAATGCAAAGCAATATTTATCAGAACATCCGGATATTATGACAGAACTGGAGACGAAAGTAAGAGAGCATTACGGTCTCGCACCGGCAGAGGAGTCTGCTGTACAGGTGCCTAAGCCGGAAGTGGAGGCAGAAGAAGAGTAGTATGAAGGTAACGCGGGTAGAAGCCGTGACGAAAACAAAGTATAAAGTGTTTTTAGATGAACAGTTCGCCTTTGAATTATACAAAGGCGAACTGTCTCGCTATCAGATTGCTGAGGGTGCACAGATCAGTGAAACAATTTATGAGATGATTCGTCAGGAAGTTATTTTAAAACGTATAAAACTGCGGGCGCTTCATCTTTTAAATGTATCGGATCGAACAGAGGCAGATCTGCGAAATAAACTTCGACAGAGTCATTATCCGGAAGATTTGATAGAAGAAGCTGTTGCATATGTGAAACGCTTTGGATATATCAATGATGAAAGGTATGTGCAGATGTATGTACTGAACCGGAAGGAGAAGAAGAGCCGAAGAGAAATCTATGCTGCCCTTCTGCAGAAAGGGATTCCGGGAGAACAAATTGATGAGGCGTTTGAGTCCTGTTATGACCAGGAAGATGCGCTGGAAGCAATTTGCACACTCCTTTCTAAAAAGGGGTATCGGCCTGATATGGATGAGAATCAGAAGCAAAAGCTTTATGGCTATCTGGCGCGAAAAGGATTTGGTTATGAAGAAATTCGTCATGCAATGGAGATTTCTTGTGGGGATGAAGGAAGTTTCTGATTGAATGCTTGACATATTTACCAAAACAGTATAAAATTTAACTGTTGTATTTGTACAATGAAAACTAAATAAGGAGGTGCTCCTGTGCTAGGTTATATAATTGTTGCTGTAGTTGTATCAGTAGTAACAGCAGGGCTTACTCACATGATCACGGTCAATAATCTGCGGAAAGATGCAGACAGTAAGATCGGGAATGCGGATAGTAAGGCGCGCGAGATTATAGATGATGCATTAAAAACGGCTGAAACGAAGAAAAAAGAAGCACTTTTGGAAGTGAAAGAAGAGTCCATTCGTACAAAGAATGAACTCGAGAAAGAATCGAAGGAACGCAGAGCAGAACTGCAGCGTTACGAGAAGAGAGTCCTTTCCAAAGAAGAAGCTCTTGATAAGCGTTCAGAAGCAATTGAGCAGAGAGAAGCTAGCTTTGTAACTCGTGAAGAACAGATTAAGCAGCGAGAAGTCAAAGCAGAAGAACTGACAAAACAAAGAGTACGGGAACTGGAACGAATCTCAGGTCTGACCTCCGAACAGGCAAAAGAATATCTGTTAAAAACTGTTGAAGATGATGTGAAACATGATACCGCTAAGATGGTAAAAGAACTGGAAAACCAGGCAAAGGAAGAGGCTGCAAAGAAAGCAAAAGAATATGTCGTAACTGCGATTCAGAAGTGTGCGGCTGATCATGTGGCAGAGACGACAATCTCTGTTGTACAGCTTCCAAGTGATGAGATGAAAGGACGTATTATTGGACGAGAAGGTCGCAATATCCGTACTTTAGAGACGATGACAGGAGTGGAATTGATTATCGATGATACTCCGGAAGCAGTTGTTTTATCCGGCTTTGATCCAATTCGAAGAGAAGTAGCGCGTATTGCTCTCGAAAAATTAATTGTGGATGGACGTATCCATCCGGCAAGAATTGAAGAGATGGTTGAGAAAGCACAGAAAGAAGTAGAAAGTATGATCCGTGAGGAAGGAGAGGCAGCAGCTCTTGAAGTTGGTGTTCATGGAATCCATCCAGAGTTAATTCGTCTGCTTGGTCGCATGAAGTTCCGTACAAGTTATGGACAGAATGCGCTGAAACATTCTATCGAAGTGGCGCAGCTTTCAGGACTTCTTGCAGGTGAGATTGGACTTGATGTCCGCGTTGCCAAACGTGCAGGACTCTTACATGATATTGGTAAATCCATTGATCATGATGTTGAAGGTTCTCATATCCAGATTGGAGTGGATCTTTGCCGTAAGTACAAAGAATCTGCAACAGTCATTAATGCAGTAGAATCTCATCATGGTGATGTAGAACCAGAATCTCTGATTGCATGTATCGTACAGGCAGCTGATACGATTTCTGCAGCGAGACCAGGTGCAAGAAGAGAGACATTAGAGACATACACAAACAGATTAAAACAGTTAGAAGATATCACCAACCAGTTTAAGGGAGTTGATAAGTCTTTTGCCATTCAGGCAGGAAGAGAGATTCGTGTCATGGTAGTTCCAGAACAGATCAGTGATGATGATATGGTGTTACTGGCACGGGATATTGCAAAACAGATTGAGTTCGAATTGGAATATCCGGGACAGATTAAAGTCAATGTAATTCGTGAATCCAGAGCAACGGACTATGCGAAGTAATTGACCGAAAAAATAAGTCAAATATTATTTTGAAGTAAGATAAGGGTGGGATAACAAATATCCTGCCCTTTTTATTCTGTGGGAAACAAAAATGCCATTGGAGAACAGAAACAAATTTGTTATACTGAAAACAGATTGGAGGGAGAAGAATGGATTCTGTGAAACGAATTAAAAGAGATTTGGCGTATCGCGGAGCTGTGCTGGATGTTTACGATGATACGATGCTGACACCGGACGGAAAAACAGTTCACTATGATTTTATCCATCACAATGGTGCTGCCGCGGTGGTGCCGGTAAGAGAGGATGGGAAGATTTTGATGGTACGTCAATTTCGAAATGCGATCGATCGGGAGACAATTGAGATTCCGGCGGGGAAACTTGATACCATTGACGAACCGGGAATTGTCTGTGCGAGCCGTGAGCTGGAAGAGGAGACAGGGTATCGCTCGGAAAATCTGGAAAAACTGATTACCATTCGCACGACAGTGGCGCTTTGTAATGAAAAAATTGAGATTTTTACAGCGAGAAATCTGATTCCATCAAAACAACATCTGGATGCGGATGAGTACATTGATGTGGAAGCCTATACGATAGAAGAACTGAAAGAAAAGATTTTGAATCAGGAAATTGAAGACAGTAAAACGATTGCGGCGATTCTTGCATACGATGCAAAATATCATGCAGAATAAACTTGAATAAAACAATAACCTCGGCATATATATAGTATCAACAGATGGGAGGGAGTCCTATGAAGATACGAAAGTCAAAGAAGCAGCTTTTGCTCTATTATATGTCGGGGTTTTTTGTCGGAATTCTATATGCCAATATTGTCGGAGGAAACGCCCCGGATTCTTCCGGAATTTTTCAGGAATATTTTCTTAGACAGTATATGCAGACAGAAATTAATGTGAAGGAATATTTCTTTTATCTTTTACAGCTCCGTCTCTTTCCGCTGGCATTGCTTGCAATAGCAGGATGCAGCAGATTCAAAAGCAGTGCTGCTGCGGTTTTTCTGCTCTGGACAGGCTTTAGCGGAGGGATTGTGGCGGTGGCGGCAGTTTTGAATCTTGGTATGAAAGGAATGCTTATCTGCATAGCTGGAATGTTTCCGCATATGATTGCTTATGGATTTGGATACGCCATATTACTTTGGTATTTGTATGGCTATCCTCAGATTCGGTGGAATATATGGAAGAGTACGACGGTGGGAGGGATGTTTCTGATAGGGATTTTTATGGAAGCTTATGTAAATCCAGATATCATGAAGTTATTTATTCGACTTCTTGGTTAAAAAAGGGAGACAGAGGAAATGCTGATATTACAGCAGCTTCTGTCTCCTTTTTATGTGATGTGCCTGGAACATATTGTATTTTGGATTACGATATCCGTTTTAAAAGAAAAAAAGAAGAAAGGGTAATAAGTATTTGGCTTAAAAGCAGTCCCCATAAATATCCCTGGATGCCGCAAAAGGGAATAATCAGATAGACGCTGATGATTCTGACAGTGAGTCCGACCATGTTGATGAGCAGTGTGGATGATGTTTTTCCCAATCCGTTTAAAATACTCAAAAGAGCAGTGTTTAAGTAAAGAAATGGGCAGATCCAGGCAAGCGTTACGATGAAAGTTCCTGCAAGAGAGCTGTGGAATAGGACTTGCCCGATCACATTTCCAGCAAGAAGGAAACCGGTACAGCATATGATTCCGATAAAGATACAGAAGAAGACTACTTTAGAAACAAGTCTATGCAGAGCTATTTGATTCTTAGAAGCCTGTAACTCAGCTACAGTTGGCATCAACATAGAAGACATGGAATTAGTTACAGCTGAAGGGAAAAGAATACATGGGAGTGCCATACCGGTTAGAACGCCATAGACAGAGAGTGCTTCGGCAGTAGTTAATCCATATACCTTTAGACTGTGCGGAATAGAGACGGCTTCGACGCTTTGTAAAAGATTTAATAAAATGCGGTTTGTGCTCAGTGGTATGGCAAGCTGCATAAGGCTTTTAAAGGGCTGAAACATTCCGCGGACTGCAGGGCGCAGTTCTGCTTGTTGACGCTGTTCGGTAAGAAAATAAAAGACGGCATAAAAGGAAGAAATCATTTCTCCTGCGGCAAGACCAAGAACTGCAAATACAATGTTTGGAGTGAAATGCTGTCTGAGCGAAAAATGACACAGGAGAAAGACGGTGCTGACGCGGGCAAGCTGTTCAAGAAGTTGAGAAAAAGCGGGTACGTTTGTCCGGCGTTGTCCGAGGTAATATCCGCAGAGGCTACTGTGAACAGCTCCAAAAGGAAAAGCATATGCCATTGCGTATAAAAGAGGAGCGCAGCGCTGATCTCCGAGAAAATGCAGGGCGATTACCGGGGAAGTTTGTTGCAGGAAAATCATGCACAGGATAGAAAGTGTGCACGAGATGATAAGACCGGTCATAAGACAGCGAACTGCCTGAAGAGATTTTCCAACAGCTGTACAGCGTGCTGTAAGACGAGAAATGGCAGTTTGGATACCGGCACAGGTAAGAGAAAAGAAAAGAGCATACACAGGGAAAATGAGCTGATAAAGTCCGACAGCTTCTTCGCCGAAGGTATGACTTAGAAAGATACGGTAATAAAAACCAATGAGCCGTGTGAGAATTCCGGCAAGGGTAAGGATAAGCGTTCCTCTGATAATAGATTGTGTTTTGGACATAAAAACTCCTGACAGTGCTGTTTATAAAGCTTATTCCAGAAAATCTCTTGACAGAACAAAATAGTAATGTTATTCTAACAATGGAAATCCTAGTAAAAAAGTAGGAATTAAAAAGAAGGTGATCAGTTGAAACTATCTACAAAAGGACGATATGGATTAAGAGCGATGATCGATCTGGCTCAGTACAGTGAAGAAGAACCGGTATCCATCAGCAGTATTGCGGCAAGGCAGGAAATTTCAGAGCGTTATCTGGAACAGCTGATGTCGCTCCTTAGAAAAGCAGGTCTGATCAAAAGTATCCGTGGAGCCGGAGGCGGTTATGTTTTGAACAAAGCAGCGGCGGATATTTCTGTGGGGGATATTTTAAGAGCTCTGGAAGGAAGTCTTGAAGCAGTAGAATGCGGAGGACTGCATCCGGAAGTAGGATGTGATACAGCTGACCGCTGTGTGACAAAATATGTCTGGCAGAAAATTAATGAAAGTATTACTCAGACAGTAAATGAAATAAAGCTGGATCAGCTTGTACGAGAAAGCAAGGAACTATGTTCCTGCTGTGGACAGCGAATACCGGCAGAAAGAATAAAATAAAAGGGGGATATGAAAATGGAGAAATTATTATATCTTGATAATGCGGCAACAACAAAGACAGCTCCTGAAGTTGTCCAGGCAATGCTGCCATATTTTACAGAATTATATGGGAATCCATCAAGTGTATACAGCTTTGCGGCAAAAAATAAAACAGCAGTGATGAAACAGAAAGAAATAATTGCAGAAGCAATCGGAGCTAAGGAAAACGAAATCTATTTTACGGCAGGCGGAACAGAGGCAGATAACTGGGCGCTGAAAGCAACGGCAGAGGCCTATGAGAGCAAGGGACGCCATATCATTACATCAAAGATGGAACATCATGCAGTGCTGCATACGTGTGAATATCTGGAGAAAAAAGGATTTGAAGTTACCTATCTTGACGTGGATGAATTTGGTATGGTACGTCTGGATGAATTAGAAAAAGCTATTAGACCGGATACGATTTTGATTTCGATTATGTATGCTAACAATGAAATCGGAACCGTGCAGCCGATTAAAGAAATTGGAAAGATTGCGAAAGATCATGGAGTGCTTTTCCATACAGATGCAGTTCAGGCATTTGGACATATGCCAATTGATGTGAATGAATGTCATATTGATATGCTCAGTGCAAGTGCACATAAATTAAATGGACCGAAAGGAATTGGCTGTCTGTATATCCGCACAGGTGTAAAGATTCGCTCATTTATTCACGGAGGAGCGCAGGAGCGCAGGAGACGTGCAGGAACAGAAAATGTTCCGGGGATTATTGGATTTGGCGCAGCTGTAGAGCGTGCAATGAAGACACTGAAAGAGCGGACAGAAAAAGAAAGAATGTTAAGAGATTATTTGATTGGGAAAATTGAAAAAGAAATTCCATATTGTCGGTTGAATGGACATCGAACAGAGCGTCTTTCAAATAATGTGAATTTCAGTTTTCAATTCATTGAAGGAGAATCACTTTTGATCATGCTGGATATGAAAGGAATTTGTGCTTCTAGTGGTTCTGCATGTACATCAGGTTCACTTGATCCGTCCCATGTACTTTTGGCAATTGGACTGCCGCATGAAATTGCGCATGGTTCTTTGAGGATTTCTTTGAATGAAGAGTTCGAGACAGAAGATATGGATTATGTGGTAGAGACATTAAGAGAAATTGTTGCAAATTTGAGAAAAATGTCGCCATTATACGAAGATTTTATAAAGAAAGCAGAGGATAAATAATATGTATACAGAAAAAGTAATGGATCATTTCCAACATCCAAGAAATGTAGGGGAAATTGAAAATGCCAGCGGAGTAGGAACGGTTGGCAACGCAAAATGCGGAGATATTATGAGAATTTATCTTGATATTGACGAAAATCAAGTAATTCAGGATGTAAAATTTAAAACATTTGGGTGCGGTGCGGCTGTTGCGACGAGTAGTATGGCGACTGAGCTTGTAAAAGGAAAAACGATTTATGAAGCAATGCAGGTAACAAATAGAGCGGTTATGGAGGCACTTGATGGTCTTCCGCCGGTAAAAGTACATTGTTCTCTACTGGCAGAAGAGGCGATTCATGCAGCGCTTTGGGATTATGCAGAAAAGAACGGACTTCAGATTGAAGGATTAGAAAAACCAAAATCTGATATTCACGAAGAGGAAGAAGAGGAAGAAGTATACTAGGAGTGAGATAGATGGAAAAGAAAAAGGTTGTAGTGGGTATGTCAGGCGGCGTTGATTCCTCTGTAGCAGCTTATCTTCTGAAAGAAGCCGGATATGACGTAATCGGTGTGACAATGCAGATCTGGCAGGAGGAGCCGGAGGAAGTACAAGAAGAAAATGGTGGTTGCTGCGGACTGTCTGCGGTGGATGACGCAAGACGGGTGGCAAATCAGCTTGAAATTCCTTATTATGTGATGAACTTTAAAAAAGAATTTCAAAAATATGTAATCGATTATTTTGTGGATGAATACCGTCATGGACGTACGCCAAATCCGTGCATTGCCTGCAACCGTTTTGTAAAATGGGAATCACTTCTGAAACGGAGCCTGGATATTGGTGCAGATTATATTGCAACAGGGCACTATGCAAGAGTAGAGCAATTACCGAATGGACGATATTCCCTCAGATGTTCTGCTACACAGCAGAAAGATCAGACATATGCACTATATAATCTAACACAGGAGCAGCTGTCGTGCACGTTAATGCCGGTGGGAGAATATACGAAAGAAGAAATTCGTGGAATTGCAGAAAAAATACAGTTAAATGTTGCGTCAAAACCAGACAGTCAGGACATCTGTTTTGTTCCGGATGGAGATTATGCAGCATTTATTGAGAAGGAACAGGGGACACTTCCGCCGGAAGGAAATTTTGTGACAACAGACGGAAAAATACTTGGGAAACACAAAGGAATCATTCATTATACGGTGGGACAGAGAAAAGGGCTTGGACTGGCTCTGGGCTATCCGGCGTTTGTTCTTGAAATCCGCCCGGAGACGAATGAAGTTGTGATTGGCAGCAATGAAGACTCTATGACATATTACGTGCGGGCAAACAGGCTGAATTTTATGAGCATTGAAAAATTAGAAGGGGAAATGCGGGTTTTTGCAAAAATCAGATACAATCATAAGGGTGCCTGGTGTACAATAAGAATGACAGGGGAGGATGAAGTCCTCTGCACATTTGAAGAAAGGCAAAGAGCAGTCACGCCGGGACAGGCAGTTGTATTTTATGATGGAGAATATGTACTCGGCGGAGGGACGATTATAGGTGACAAGTAAATTTTAAAACGTTATCGTGAACTTGGCGGAGGAAATCATTACCGCTGATTCTGAATTTCGCGAGCGAAAGCCAGAATTTTTGTCAATTTGACAAAAATACAGGAAGAGTGTGTAGTTAAGGTGGAAGTTTTGGAAAAACTAAGAAGTAAGGCTTGATTTTTTGCACATTATTTTGTACAATATTTCTAGGTTGATGATTCTTTAACAATGTTATTAAAATCACAACAGACAGGCAAACAACTGTTAAATCAAAAATTCTATATGACTTTAGGAGGAATTAAACATGGCAGTAAAAGTAGCTATTAATGGATTTGGACGTATTGGACGTCTTGCATTCAGACAGATGTTCGGAGCAGAAGGATTTGAAATCGTTGCAATCAACGATTTAACATCTCCAAAGATGCTTGCTCACTTATTAAAATATGACTCAACACAGGGAAGATACGCTCTTTGCGATAAAGTAGAAGCTGGAGAAGATTCTATCACAGTTGATGGAAAAGAAATCAAAATTTATGCGAAAGCAGATGCTGCTGAACTTCCATGGGGAGAAATCGGCGTAGATGTTGTTTTAGAGTGTACAGGATTCTACACATCTAAAGCAAAAGCAGAAGCTCACATCAAAGCAGGAGCTAAGAAAGTTATTATTTCTGCACCGGCTGGAAATGATCTTCCTACAATCGTTTACAATGTAAACCATGAAACATTAACAAAAGAAGATGATATCATTTCTGCAGCTTCTTGTACAACAAACTGCCTTGCACCAATGGCAAAAGCATTAAATGATCTTGCACCGATCAAATCTGGTATCATGTGTACAATTCATGCTTACACAGGTGATCAGATGACACTTGACGGACCGCAGAGAAAAGGTGATTTAAGAAGATCTCGTGCTGCAGCAGTAAATATCGTTCCGAACAGCACAGGTGCTGCAAAAGCAATTGGTCTTGTTATTCCGGAATTAAATGGAAAATTAATCGGTTCTGCTCAGCGTGTACCAACACCTACAGGTTCTACAACAATCTTAACAGCAGTTGTTGAAGGAAATGTAACAAAAGAAGAAATCAACGCAGCTATGAAAGCAGCAGCAAATGAATCTTACGGATATAACGAAGATGAAATCGTATCAAGCGATATCGTTGGAATGACATATG
>CAUCYJ010000054.1:0-13426 GCA_958446945.1 uncultured Lachnospiraceae bacterium
TTGGCTCGAATTTAACTTTACAGTGTCCGTACTGTCCACGTCCACCTGACTGTTTTGCATATTTGCTGTCTACATCAACTGCTTTTGTGAATGATTCTTTGTAAGCAACCTGCGGTGCACCTACGTTTGCCTCTACTTTGAATTCACGAAGAAGTCTGTCTACGATGATTTCAAGGTGAAGCTCACCCATACCAGCGATGATTGTCTGACCAGTTTCCTGATCTGTATGAGCACGGAATGTCGGGTCTTCTTCTGCAAGTTTTGCAAGAGATTCACCAAGTTTGCCCTGAGAAGCTTTTGTCTTAGGCTCGATAGCCAGCTCGATAACTGGTTCCGGGAATTCCATAGACTCTAAGATTACCGGATGCTGCTCGTCACAGATTGTATCACCTGTTGTAGTGAATTTGAATCCGATCGCTGCAGCGATATCTCCTGAGTAAACTTTATCAAGTTCCTGTCTCTTGTTAGCATGCATCTGAAGGATACGTCCAACACGCTCTTTTTTGCCTTTTGTTGCATTTAATACATAAGAACCTGAGTTCAATGTACCAGAGTATACTCTGAAGTATGCCAGCTTACCAACGAATGGGTCTGTCATAATCTTGAATGCAAGAGCTGCGAAAGGTTCTTCATCAGAAGATTTTCTTTCAACTTCATTTCCGTCTTCATCAACACCTGTGATCGGCGGGATGTCTAACGGAGATGGCATAAATTCGATTACAGCATCCAGAAGCTTCTGAACACCTTTGTTTCTGTAAGCTGTACCACAGCATACCGGAACACATGCACATGTACATGTTCCTTTTCTTAAAGCTGCTTTCAGAGCATCTACTGAAGGTTCTTCACCTTCCAGATATTCCATCATTAAATCGTCGTCTAATTCGCAGATCTTCTCTACTAATTCTGTACGATATAATTCAGCATCTTCTTTCATATCTTCCGGAATATCAACGATAGAAATGTCATCACCCTTATCATCATTGTAGATGTAAGCTTTCATTTCAAATAAGTCGACAATTCCCTGGAAAGAATCTTCTTTACCGATTGGAAGCTGAATGCAGATTGCATTCTTTCCTAATCTTGTTTTGATCTGTTCTACTGCGTTGTAGAAGTCAGCACCCAGGATGTCCATCTTGTTGATGAATGCCATACGAGGTACATTGTATGTGTCAGCCTGACGCCATACGTTTTCTGACTGCGGTTCTACACCACCTTTAGCACAGAATACACCTACAGCACCATCAAGTACACGAAGGGAACGCTCAACTTCTACTGTGAAGTCAACGTGACCTGGAGTATCAATGATATTGATACGGTGTTCTAATGCACCAGCTTTTGGCTTGCAGTTTTCCTGAAGTGTCCAGTGACATGTTGTAGCAGCAGAAGTAATTGTGATACCTCTTTCCTGCTCCTGCTCCATCCAGTCCATAGTTGCAGTACCTTCATGAGTGTCACCGATTTTATGGTTAACACCGGTATAGTAAAGAATACGCTCTGTTGTTGTTGTTTTACCAGCATCAATATGAGCCATAATACCGATATTTCTGGTTCTCTCTAATGGATATTCTCTTCCAGCCAAGGTTTTTTCCTCCTATAATCGATACGTCTCTATATGAGTATTTCCCTCTGATATAGAGTAATTCCACGGCTGCACGCAGCCGGGAATTCTGTAACACAAAATTTAGAAACGGTAATGAGCAAATGCTTTGTTTGCTTCTGCCATTTTGTGCATGTCTTCTTTTTTCTTTACAGATGCACCTGTGTTGTTAGCTGCATCCAGGATTTCGTTTGCTAATCTTTCTTCCATTGTCTTTTCGCCTCTTTTGCGAGAATACAATGTGATCCAACGAAGAGCTAAAGCCTGTCTTCTGTCAGCGCGTACTTCGATCGGTACCTGATAAGTAGCACCACCAATACGTCTTGCCTTTACTTCAAGAACTGGCATGATATTGTTCATAGCCTCTTCAAATACTTCGATAGCTGGCTTATCAGCTTTTGCTTCTACTCTTTCAAATGCACCGTATACGATTTTCTGAGCTACGCCCTTCTTACCGTCTAACATGATGTTATTGATAAGCTTTGTAACCACTTTGTTGTTGTATAACGGATCTGCTAATACGTCTCTTTTCTGAGTATGTCCTTTACGTGGCACGGTTCTTCCCTCCTTAAACATTATTCCGCTATTTCCCATTCAGAAATGCGATCTGATTAATTCATCGGTACTCACATGTGTCTTTCTAATGATAATGTGTTCGTGCGGGACTTTATCTATCCCGCCAGCCTTACGGCAGGCGTCAACCCGCAACCTACAGGAATCATAGTTCTGTTTGTGATACGATTCTGTCTTAATTTGTTACCGAAAATCAGTGATTTTCTATTTCTTAGCGTCTTTCGGTCTCTTAGCACCGTATTTGGAACGAGCCTGTCTTCTCTTAGCAACACCTGCTGTATCAAGTGTTCCACGAACGATGTGGTATCTTGTACCTGGTAAGTCTTTAACCCTTCCACCACGGATAAGAACAACGCTATGTTCCTGAAGGTTATGTCCTTCACCCGGGATGTAACTTGTTACTTCGATTCCGTTAGACAGACGAACTCTGGCGATCTTTCTAAGAGCTGAGTTAGGCTTCTTAGGTGTAGCTGTTTTAACTGCTGTACATACACCTCTCTTCTGTGGTGATGATGTGTCAGTTGATTTCTTCTTCAGGGAGTTGTATCCTTTCTGAAGTGCCGGAGCTGTAGATTTCTTAACTGCTGTCTGACGTCCTTTTCTTACTAACTGGTTAAATGTTGGCATTCTTTTCACCTCCTATGGTTCTTCTGTTGGTTGCCTGGCAAAATCTAATTTTGCTTCGCACACAAAAATGACGCAACATTCCTGTGCACGCTTTTCTTATTGTAGTATGGTTTTCCCAAACTGTCAAGTGGGGAAAATCACTTTTTTTCTCAATATTTTCGGACAAATTTAGCCATATAGCTCAATTCGCTACATGGCTAAACATCCATTTCTTGTCTATGAAATTTTCTCCGCCAGATGACAGGCAACAAAATGACCTTTTTCAATTTCACGCAGCTTTGGACACACTTCCCGGCATTGATCTGTCGCATACGGACAGCGCGGTGAAAAATGACAGCCTTCCGGAACATTCATCGGACTTGGCAACTCTACTTTTAATTTAATCCGCTCTCTTTTCTTCGCCTTTCGTGGATCTGCTACCGGAATTGCTGACAACAATGCCTGTGTATACGGATGAAGCGGATTGTCATAAAGCTCATTACTTGTCGTTACTTCCACAAGATTTCCAAGATACATGACACCAATACGTGTACTAATATATCGTACCATAGATAAATCATGTGCTGCAAACAGATATGTCAGCCCAAATTCGTTTTGGAGATCTTCCAGCATATTTACAACCTGTGCCTGAATAGAAACATCAAGCGCTGCAATCGGTTCATCACACATAATGAATTCCGGATTCACGGTCAATGCTCTCGCAATTCCAATCCTCTGACGTTGCCCGCCGGAAAATTCATACGGGAATTTAATAAGATCATCTGTCTTCATTCCCACTTTATTCAACAGATATTCCATTCGCTCTTTTCGTTCTGCTTCTGGCATTCCAATCTGTTTCAAAGGTTCATTTAAAATTTCTTCTACATTCCAGAATGGATTCAGTGCAGAATACGGATCCTGAAAAATAATCTGCATTTTGTTCTGAAATTCCTTCATTTCAGACGGTTTTGCATTTGTAATATCTTTTCCTTTATAGCTAAGCTTTCCTCCGGTAACATCATACATACGGATCAATGTTCGTCCAAGCGTAGATTTACCACAACCGGATTCACCAACAAGACCAAACGTTTCTCCTTTATAAATATCAAGGTTAACACCGTCTACCGCCTTTACATACTGCGTCTTTCCCCCAAGCAGCTTTTTGACAGGAAAGTATTTTTTTAAATCTTCTGCTGATATCAAAATTTCCTGATTCATTGTCCGTCCTCCTATTCCTGTCCGTTCAGGAAACACATTGCGCGGTGTGTTTCACTAAATTGTTTGTATTCCGGCATGGCTGTCTGACATCTTTCGGTTGCAAATTCGCATCGCTCCGCAAACGGGCATCCCTTTGGAGGATTTACAAGTGATGGTGGCAATCCATCAATTGACTGCAGCCGTTCTCCCTCTTTCAGATCAAGTGACGGAATTGCACGAAGCAGCGCTTTTGTATATGGATGTTTTGGGTCATAGAAAATCTCTTCTGCCGTTCCCGCCTCCATAATCAGCCCTCCATACATAATTGCAATCTTACTGCAAACCGTTGCCACAACGCCCATATCATGTGTAATCAAAACGATAGATGTATGATATTCTCCTTCCAGTTCTTTTAGCAAATCAAGAATCTGAGCCTGAATCGTTACATCCAACGCTGTTGTAGGCTCATCAGCAATCAGGAGTTTCGGCTCACATGCCAGCGCCATAGCAATCAGCACTCTCTGTCTCATACCACCTGAGAACTCATGCGGATACTGTTTTACACGCTGTTCCGGAGTTGGGATTCCAACCTTATCCAGCATTTCTACTGCTTTTTTCTTTGCCTCAGCCTTACTGCAGTTACTATGTCTAAGAATGACTTCTTCCAGCTGTTTACCAACTTTCACAAGCGGATTCAGTGCGGTCATTGGATCCTGGAAAATCATTGTCATATCTTTCCCTCTCATTTTGCGGTATTCATCTTCATTCAACTTTGAGAGGTCTACTCCATTTAACATCAGACTGTCACTGGAAATTTCAGCATTCTCCGGCAGAATGCCAAGTACTGCTTTCATTGTAACAGATTTCCCGCTTCCGGATTCTCCTACTAAACCGACAATCTCTCCTTCTCCTACGGAAAAACTCACGCCGCGGACTGCCTGCACTTCCTGTCCTCTGCTCTTAAAAACCGTTTTTAAATTATTGATTTCTAACACATTTTTACTCATTTTTCTCACCTGCCGTTATCTTCGGTTCTACAAATACTCTTAGTACATCTCCAAGCTTATTGAAAGAATATACTGTCAAAATAATCAGCACACCTGGAAGAATTGCCATATACGGTGCCTTCTGAAGATACTGCTGAGAACTCTGCAGGAGGCTTCCCCAGCTTGACATTGGAGCCGCAACACCAAGTCCCAGGAAGCTCAATGAACTTTCTACCATGATTGCACTTGCTATTGCTGCTGTCGCCGCTGTAATAATTGTAGGAAATACAGAAGAGAGCACATGTTTAACCATGATTTCAACTGCATTAACCCCAATAAATTTAGAATATTGCACATATTCTCTTTCCTTCGCTGAAAGCACTTCTGAACGCACAAGTCTCGCAATCTCCATCCAGCTGAACAGACCGATTACAATAATGATAGAAACAATTCCCCGTTTAAACAGCAATCCTACTACAGTAACCATAATAATCCACGGAATAGATGAAAATACATCAACAATTCTCATAAGGATATTATCTACTATACCTCCAAAATATCCGGCTGACATCCCAACTGCAATCCCAATGAGAATAGACGTCAACATTGCAAGTACTCCTACTACAAGAGAAACTCTTCCGCCGTATAATACACGCATCAGATAGTCTCGTCCCATTTCATCTGTTCCAAACCAATGCTCTGATGATGGCGGCTGAAGTTTATGCACTACATCTATAGCATCCGGATCAATATTGATAAACACAACAAAAATGCTGACAAGAATGATCACCACAAGATATATCGCTGCGAAAATAGCCTGTTTATTATTTTTAAATTCATATTTGACATTTTCCAGTCTTCTATTTTTCTTCATACTCTTCTCCCACCTATTTCATCGATTTAATTCTCGGATCTACCAGACAATATAAAATATCTGACAGTAAATTTCCAAGAATGACCAATGTTCCTGAAAGTACAAGCACACTCATAACAATCGGATAATCCATTGCCTGAATTGCCTTCACAAAATAAGGTCCGATTCCCGGCCAAGAAAAGATTGTTTCTGTGATCACCGCCCCTGTCACAAGCATCGGAAGCGCCATTCCAAGTTTCGTAATTAGCGGAATCAGTACATTTTTCCCTACATGTTTCAAAAGTATCTCTGCTTTTTTAGCACCAAATGCCTGCTGTACAATTACATAATCTTCTTTCAGCTGTCCAATTGTAGAACCCCTTACATATCTTGTCAGATCCGGAAGGAAACCAATTGTCAACACGATGTATGGCATTGCAAAATGTCTGAAATAGTCTGCAATAGAATGTTCCAAACCAATGGTATGCATCCCCATAATCGGGAATATTTTAAATTTATATCCCAGGAAATACATAAGAATCATTGCAAACCAGAAAGTCGGCATAGAAATTCCCACAGAACAAAGTCCGTCAATCACTTTATCCTGCCATTTATTTTTATGACTTCCTGCAACCAGTCCAAGCACAATTGCCAGAAAATATGCTGTTAAATATGCCGGCAGCACAAGCTGAATTGTTGCCGGAATACGGATTTTTAAATCATATTTAATACTTGTGTGAGATAACAGAGAATAACCAAAATCTCCCTGCATAATATTCCCAAGCCACCGTCCATACTGAACGATCATCGGGTCATTTAATCCATAGGCTTCTTTCTTTGCTTCTATCTCTGCCTGTGTCATATCCGGTGTCGTGATGGAATCAATCGCATCATACGGCGCCAGATTGATCAATGTAAAACAGATTACGGTAATCAAAAGCAATAACGGTATTGCCTGCAGAATTCGTTTTCCAATGTATTTTAACATCTTCTTCTCCTTTTCCTGACAGAAGCGCCTACACTTTCCTGCCAGCTACTCTTAATCATAAATAGAAGGGAGGCAACTTTGTGCTTCCCTTCTACCGTCTGCCTCTATTTTAATTTCAGCTTCGCCATATCTCCGAATGTATAGATCGGAACAAGTCCCGCATCTTCAACACCTTCTACACGAGCAGATGTAACAAGTGTTCTTAAGTTTGTTCCAAATGGATAGAAAATAGCTTCTTCAGAAACCTTTTTCTGTACTTCTGTGTAGATTTCTTTTCTTTCTGCCTCATCTAATGTGGCATTTCCTTGTGCAAACAACTCATCAATCTCAGGGCTTGTATAGTTGATCATATCATCTTTTGTAGACACAAACAGCATAGAGTACATGTCTGGATCAACTCCCATAACATATCCACCAAAGAAGATATCGTAATCTGTATTTGTACGGTCATAAGCAGCTTTCATGTATGCAGCCTGATTCATTCCGCAAAGTTCAACCTGAATACCAACTTCTTTTAACTGTGCCTGAACTGTTAAAGCCATTCTCTGCTGAATAGAATCTTCTTCTACAAAGCAAAGTTTAAGAGCTTTTGCACCATTCGCTGTCAATTCTTTTGCTTTTTCCACATCCTGATCCCATTTTTCAACATCATCTGTGTAGTAAGCGTTGTTATATGGAAGGAAAGAGTATCCAAGTTCAAAGAACTCTTTATCACTGTATGCTGCAAGCATGATCTCTTCACGATCCAATGCTCTTAACACACCTTCTCTGTAGCTCTTATCTTTCATGCTCTCTGCAACCGGATTAAGACGCATATAAGCTACACGGCCTTCACTGTAGTTTGTGATATTAAAATTCTCATTGTCTGCAAACGGGTCCAGAAGATCCGGAAGTGCGATCCATGCATCAACCTCTCCATTCTGAAGAGCAAGTGTTGCTGTATCATCTTTCTCAATGACTCTGTAAACAACTGTATCAATGTTAGCTTCTCCGCCTGCATAATTCGGATTCTTTTTAAACTTTAAGTACTGTCCTGTCTTATATTCTTCTAATACATACGGACCAGCTCCTACAACTTCTTCTTCAAGCATATTGATATCAAATGTATTCTTTCCTTCAAAAATATGTTTCGGAAGAATGCTTGCCTCAGAAGACATAATTTCAAATGCACTTGCACAAACTGCCGGGAGTTTAAATTCCAATGTAAGATCATCCACTTTTGTTACTTCAATCGGTTTTCCTTCGATATACATATTCTGACTGTTTTCATTCTGTGTATCGTAAGTATATTTTACATCATCTGCAGTTAATGGTTCGCCATCACTCCATTTTAAATCCGGTTTCAGCTTCATTGTGTATGTCAGTCCATCCTCGGATGCCTCCATACTTTCTGCTAAAATATATTCTACTTTTCCATCTGGATAGATATAGTATGCCGGTGAATATAACAGATGACATGTCATCAGACCAAAACGGTCATCTGCTGTCAGTGGGTTCAATGTATTTCCTGTATCACCACCGATTGCATAAGTAAAAATTCCATCTGCTCCTTTTGTTCCCTCTGAAGATGCATTTGTCTCACCCTGAGCTGCTGCTTTTGATTTCGCTTCTTCCTCTGGGTCTGCTTTTCCGCATCCTGCCAAAGCTGATACAGCCATCACTGTACAAAGTAATAAACTTACCAGTTTCTTTTTCATGACGTTCCTCCTTATAATAAATATAGGCATATGCCCATGTATTTGTTACGCCCATATTATATGTAATGTTTACAGGAATGTCCAATTGATATATTTAATATAATATTACATATTTATTTACTTTTTCTATTCCGAAAATTTTCTACAAAATCTCCCTCACTAATGATAGTATTTTCGAAATAATTATACGATTGCCTGTCCATTATCCGGATCGAAGAAATGCATTTTCTCAGGGTCCATGGCGATCTTTACTATCTCCCCTCTCTGTGCCTCTGCAGAAGATGCTACTTTTGCAATCAGCTGGAACTCACCATCCTCGAAGTAAAGAAGTGACTCTGCCCCAAGCATCTCCCTTACTTCTACCTTCTCTTCAATGACAGAAGATGCGAATTTCTTCTGATGTTCTTCGTCTACATACAGATCTTCCGGACGTATTCCCATAATAACTTTACGCCCTATATAGTTACCCTCCTGAAGGCGAAATGCGTCCTGTGGTCCCATTTTTATTTTCTGATCATCAAAATATAACCACATGCCTTCTTCCTCTTTCATACAGATTCCTTCTATAAAGTTCATTTGTGGTGTCCCGATAAATCCCGCCACAAACTGATTCGCCGGATGCTCATAAAGTTCCGATGGTGTGCCTACCTGCTGAATCACTCCATCTTTTAATACAACAATCTTTGTCCCCAATGTCATTGCTTCAACCTGATCATGAGTTACATAAATAAACGTCGTATCCAATTCTTTATGAAGCCGTTTAATTTCAACTCTCATTTCCGCCCGAAGCTTAGCATCCAAATTTGACAGCGGTTCATCCATTAAAAATACTTTCGGATGACGCACAATCGTTCTTCCGATTGCAACTCTTTGCTTCTGCCCACCTGACAACTGTCCCGGTTTTCGTTTCAACACGCTCTCCAGTCCAAGTATCTGCGCCGCCTCGCGTACTTTCTCGTCAATCTCTTTTTTCGGCAGGCCCGCTAATTTCAAACTATAGCCAATATTATCATAGACTGTCATATGCGGATACAGAGCATAATTTTGAAATACCATAGCCATATTCCGGTCATAAGACGGCACATCATTCATCAACTCGCCATCCACATAAAGGCTTCCTTCTGTGATTTCTTCCAAACCGGCAATCATCCTTAAAGTAGTTGATTTCCCACATCCGGACGGACCTACAAAAATAATGAATTCTTTATCCGGTATTGTTAAATTAAAATCTTTTACAACCTGAACATGATTATCATATGTTTTACCTACATGTTCTAATACAATTTCTGACATTTCATCTCCTCCTCAAGCAGCGGCAGCAAGTATTCAACCGAATCGATCACATAATCTGCACCTCGCAGTTCCTTCTTTCCGCTTACACCGCTTAATACACCAATCGATACTGCCTCGCATTGCTTAGCAAATTTAATATCATTTGCCGTATCGCCTACAATCGCAACTTCTTTCGGTGTAATTGCAAAACGCTCTGCAAATTGTTCCAACATATCCGGGGCCGGTTTCGGTCTTACGATTCCATTATCTGCTCCGAGATAATCAAGATATTCCAATACTCCAAGACGCTTCATGCACGTCTTCGCTGATTCATATGTATCTGCTGTTGCAAGACCGATGTAAATCTTCTTCTCTTTCAATTCCTGAAACAACTCTTTCAGGTTTCCCAGAGGTATATATTCCTGATTTTTCTCAGTAACAATTCTCTGAAAAATCTTTTCCAGACACTTTCCAAGTTCTGAATCCGAATGTTCAATCAGAACTCCCATACGCGCAAACACAGCACGGATATCTGCTGCAATTTCTCTGTAAGATTTATATGCTAATGCTCCACACGGATCTACTTTCCCATCACAAACACCAATAGCCTCCATTACATAACCGATTGTTTTCTCATCCTGCGGCAATCCCTGCTCCGCAAGAAACTCCGGAATTGCTCGCTCTGCAGCCGTCAGCCATAGCGAAAAGAAATCAATCAGTGTTCCATCTTTATCAAATAAAATCCCTTTAATCTTCATTCTTTATCTTCCCTCAAATTTTTTCACTGCCTCAGCAAAAGTTATACATTCATGAGTTTTCCTGCCATGATACACCGGATTTACATAAGCCAGCAGTTCTCCTGCCTCATTTCTTACTTCCGCACGCATGTAAGACCATTCTCCCTGCCTGAATTCTGCTTTTGCTTCCGCTGTCACGCTGCCATCTGCTTCTTCTGTCTGTCTAAGCAGTTCACGTCTTCCATCCCGAATCATATATAGGCAAATGCGTTCCGTTGTGTCATACACACGAATATGATACTCAACTGAAACCGTATCCTCTGTAAACTGCAGTTCATCTCCCGGCAAATAACGGTTCCCACTGCAGAAAATTTCGAACGCTCCCATGCAAAAACGACTCACATACATATTTCCGCGGCGCACTCGTTCCATTAATTCTGCTGCCGATAAACCTTCACAAAACACAAAAGTCCCCGGATCTCCGGCAATGGACGGAAGTTCTGCACCGTCATAGCGCTCTTCTAAAAGATTGTGGGAATCACTTCCTCCCACTCCCCATATGTTCCATCCGTCTTCCCAAAGCAGGTCAAGAAATGCCACCGCCTGTTCATTTGCTTCTTTCGCATACGGATAAGTAGGATCATTGATTACCTCAAGACAGTCCATATCCTGCAGCGCAAGACCGCCGTGTTTCCATTTCCAGATATGAAGAAACGGATGATTCACGCTGACAATCCAATTTCTTTCCTTTGCCTCCGCAATTGCTTCATACATGAATTGCTCAGAACTTTCATCTCCCACATGTTCCAGCAATTGTGGAAGCACTTTAGGCATCCGGTCGATACCAAAGAAATTACAGTGCCCCTGTTCTGTCGTAATTTCAATTCCCGGCAAAATCAAAAGAGATGTATCCACCCATCCGGTATGAATCGCATTATGTTCTGTCGGAACATAAAAATCCAGTTCTGTCAGCTTTGCCTTCTCCATTGCAGACGCTGTTGTTTCTTTCCCGTCAGAAAGTGTTGTGTGTGTATGAAAATCTCCTTTATACCACATTGTTTCCCGACAGACTTCTCGCTTCCAATCATAATGATCCAGCACCGGAAGCATTTGATTTCTTCCCGATGTTTTTGAAACCCACTCCTGGTCCCCAATTACATCCAAAACATGAAATGGCATTTTGCCGTCTTCTTCAGCAGTTTCATCGTCGAAAGTCTCCAACTCAATCACAAAATTTACCACCGCATCCCCAAGAAACTGTGCAATGTACTCTGTAAATAAAAATAATTCTATTTTCCAGTTTCCAGCTTCGATTGATCCCGGCACTCCTCCTACAGATGTATCTTTTCCTCCTGAACCAATCAACAATTCACGCTCTCCATGCCCAAGAAGATGCCAAAGTCTTACCCTTCCTTCCTGATCATACACAACAAGATATCCCATGCCGGAATATTCCTCTTCTAATCTGACACGCAGTAACATCTGACTCGTAGCAAAAGGAATCCTTACGGATTCCTCGCTTCGCACTGCAGTAGATTTACTAATTTGAAATATTAATTCTTTCTTCATTATTTTAAAATCTCCTCGTACATCCAAACACTATTTTGCAACACTATCCAGTGCCTTCTGAGCTGTAGCAGCCGCCTCGTCAAGGGCTTCTTTCGCTGAAATCCCTTCAATTTCCACTTTATCAGCCGCAATCGTCAGCGCATCAAAAATCTTACCTCCTGTTGGGTCTTCCGGAAGAATAGAGCCATGCATTGCCTGCTGCAGCGGTACAAGAATCTGTGGATTACCTTCTGCATAATCTACAAACTCCGGAACTTCCTGTGTTGATTCACGCACTGCAACATAACCTGTATTCATTGACCATTTTGCCTGATGTTCCGGAGTCGTAAAGAATTTCATAAATTCATATACTCCCTGTTTCGCTTCATCAGAAGTGCTGTCAAGCATAACATACTGAAGCGCATCTGCTGTTGGTGCAGATTCATTTTCGCCCCATCCCGGCTGCTCCATCGCTGCTACGATGTTAAAATCAAGGTCAGCCTGGTCTCCTGAAGAACCAGTGTATCCACCTGCTTTATTTTGAAGCACATCATCAATTGTTTTATACCAGTATTCCCATCCCTGACCGCCAGAGTGAATTCTCATTGTTTTATCTTCATGAATCCATTTGCGGAAGCTTTCCCAGACTTCAACCCATTCATCAGAATTAATTAAAACCTTCTTTCCGTCATCGCTCAGGATTTTCGCTCCGTTACTTAAAGCTGCATCTACAAGATTTCCTGACCCCCACATTGGTTCCCATCCATAAAATGCTTCGCCCTTTGACATTGTCTTCGCTGCCTTTTCAAGATCCTGCCATGTCTTAATATCTTCTGCTTTAATTCCTGCCTCTTCAAATGCCGCTTTATTATAGTACATTACCTGTGTTGTTCCGTATGCAGGCATTGCAAACATATCATCATCGTATTTTCCCTGATCAAAGAATACCGGAATATAATCATCTTCTTCAAAGCTGTCATCTTTTTCTATAAACTCATTCAGGTCAGCCAGCAAATCTTTCTTGTAGAGATTCCGTGATTTATCCACATCAAGCAATGCCATATCCGGAGCATTTTTTCCTGCAATTCCTGCCTGAAGCTTCTCATACGTCTCTGTATAATCAGCCTGTGTCGTACCGACAATCTCATATGTATCCTGTGAACCATTAAATTCTTCAATCATATCTCCAAGTACATTTACTGCTGTCTTTCCACCAGAATACCAGAAATCAATCTGTACTTTTCCGTCCTCTGTTTTCTGGACCTCTTCTGCGTTTGCTGTTTTCTTTCCACATCCTGTAAATACTCCTGCTGCCAAAACAGCTGCCATACAAAGTGCAATCACTCTTTTCTGTTTCATAATCATTTCCTCC
>CAUCYJ010000055.1:0-13286 GCA_958446945.1 uncultured Lachnospiraceae bacterium
TATATTGATATTGAAGAGCAGCTGCGGCATCGCAAGATGTCTCCGGCGAAATTCGGTGCAGGCGTCAGATTCTTTATTATAGGGTTGAGCAAAAAGGTGATTCTCGCGAATGGAATGGGAAAGATCTTTGAAGAAATCTACGGAGCATTTTCAGGAGGGACTTCCTTATATCTTCTGACAGCATGGATCGGAGCGGCAGCTTATGCGCTTCAGATTTATTTTGATTTCAGCGGTTATTCAGATATGGCGATCGGTCTTGGCAAAATGTTCGGTTTTGAATTGAAAAAGAATTTTGATTATCCTTATACAGCAAATTCTATTACGGATTTCTGGCGCAGATGGCATATCTCTCTCAGTACATGGTTCAGGGAATATGTATACATTCCGCTCGGAGGAAACAGGGTTTCAAAGGAAAGACATATTTTTAATCTGCTTGTTGTCTGGACACTGACCGGCTTCTGGCATGGAGCAGCGTGGAATTTTATGTTCTGGGGATTTTACTATGGAATCTTTTTGATTTTGGAAAAATATATTTGGGGAAAATGGATAGAGAAAATGCCGGGGGCAATGCGTCATCTGTATGCACTTGTGGTTGTACTTGTGGGCTGGGTATTTTTCTTTAGTACAGGACTTCAGGAAGCATTCCGTTATCTGGGAATGATGATCGGGATTGGAACGAAAGGAGTTGCAGGGGCAGTAACTGTGTTTACGCTGACATCTCACTGGCTTTTGTGGATTGCAGGAATTCTTGGCTCAACGAAGATTCCGATCAGGCTGCTGAATCATTTTGGATATGAGACATCTTCCAAATGGATTACGGATGGGATCTATCTGTTTCTGTTTTTGATATCGATATCATGTCTGATTACCGATTCATTTAATCCATTTTTGTATTTTAGATTTTAAGGAGGGACAGATGCTGTGGGAAGAGAAAAGCGAAAACAACAGAGAAGGAAAGCGGATATCATGCTAGGTTGTCTGTTTCTTGCCTGCATCTTGCTATTCCTGGTTGTGAATGTATTTGTAAAGGATAAGGCAGTTTCTGAAGAAGAAAATCGATCGCTGACACAGAAACCAAAGCTGACAGCGGAAAGTGTTTTGAATGGAAGCTACATGAAACAATTTGAGTCATGGCAGTCTGACCAGTTTGCCGGAAGAAATCTGTGGCGAAAAATGAATGTATCTCTGAAGCAGTTTGGCGGAAGCCGTCTGGAAAATGGAGTTTTCCATGGAAAAAAGGGGCAGCTGATGGAAGAACTTGTCGTGCCGGATACGAAGCTTTTGAAGGAAAATGTTAAGGCAGTCAATGAATTTGTCAAGAGCAGAAGCAAGATACGAACTTCATTTCTTCTTGTACCGGATGCAGCTGAAATCCTGCAGGATGCGTTGCCGGCATTTGCGGAAAAGAAAGATCAGGCGAAAATGTTTGAAAAGGTGAAAACGCAATTGGCAGATGAGGTACAGTGGATTGATGGAGTTACTCCGCTGAGCAAGGCAAAAGATAAGAAAATTTATTATCAGACAGATCACCATTGGACGAGCCTGGGGGCGTATAAGACATTTCTGGCAGCGGCGGAAACATTAGAGATTGACACAAAGGCAGCAGGCGGTTATGATAAATATCCGGTTACGACAAAGTTTAATGGAGTGCTGGCTAGTACAAGTGGTTTTGAACAAAAAGAAATGGAAGAAATAGAAATCTATATTCCGAAAGAAAATAATGTTGATGTAATTGTAAATTATGTGGAAGAACAGAAACGGCGCACATCTTTATATGATTCTTCTAAATTAAAGACGAAGGATAAGTATGGCGTATTCTTGGGAGGCAATGCGTCTCTGATTGATATTAAGACGACAGCAGCGAGTGATAAGACATTATTATTGCTAAAAGATTCTTTCGCAAATAGTTTTGTTCCGTTTCTGGCGCCGTATTATAAGGAGATTGTTATGGTAGATCCGCGCTATTATGCGGGAACAATGAGCGAGATACTGGAAACTTATCCGATTACAGACGCTTTGTTTTTATATAGTGGAAATACATTTTTTCAGGATAATAATCTGCAAGGGTTTCTGGGGGAATAGCAATCTGCAGAAAAGGAAGTAATCATAAGAAGATAAGAGATAATATTAGGTAGAAAAGAGGTTATGGCATGGACGGTCGAATGGAATTTCGTGAAAAACTTTCCGGTGTTCTGGCAGCTGCTTTTGAGCAGGGGATGCGGATCACAATGGACGAAGTAGAGAAATATTTTGAAGAAGATCATTTATCAGAGGAGCAGATTGAATTGGTATGTGATTATCTGCTCTCCCAGAAAGTTGTTGTCAGTGGCTATGAGAAAAAAGGCGGAACAGTCACTGCGGCAGGAGAAGAAGCGGTATTTACAGAAGAAGAAAAAGAGTATCTGCGTGAATATGAGAGAGATCTTGCAGCATTGCGAAGGGCAGAGAAAGAAGAATTGCCGGAATTATTTGCCCGGGCGGCGAAGAAAGAGGAAACAGCAAAACAGCGTTTGACGGAGAGTTATCTTCCGGTTGTTGTGGAGATTGCCAAGACACAGAGACACTCGGAAATTTTTCTGGGAGATATTATCCAGGAGGGAAACTTAAGTCTGATTACGGCAATTGAGATGTTAGATACTGCAGATCATGGAGATGAATTTTTGCGAAGAGAGATACTGCAGGGAATTCAGGCGCTTCAGGAAACATTGGAGGAAGAAAAGAAGCGTGATCACCGGATGGTGGAAAAGGTCAGCGAGTTGGACGAGTCTATTACGAAACTGACAGAAGAGATGGGACGGAAAATTACAATTGAAGAATTATCAATGTTTATGGATCTTCCGGTAGACGAAATCGTATCAGTTATGCAGCTGGCAGGAGAAGATGTAGAAGTAGGAGAGATAGATCCGGATGAAATCTTCCATGTAGCAGGAAAAGATGAGATGAAAGAGACGGATCAGACAGTGGAAGAAGACAGCCGAGAGAATGCACAGAAGATGCTTGAAAATTATGCTGAGAAGCTGACGGATGGGTTTGACGATATGGAATATCGGCCGGGAGAGTAAAAAGGTTTGTAAAAGAGAAATAAGCAACAAAAAGTAAAAGGGCAGCCGCAAATTAACTAAGGTTAATGGAAAGCGGTGCCCTTTTGCTTACTCATCTAAAAGATCAAGGTCAAGATTCTTTTTCTTATTTTTCTCATAGTAATCTTCCGGAAGATAGAGATGTACTTTCTCTACCCGGTTTTTGTCTAACTTTTCTACAACAAGACGGATGCCGTCTGCAGTCATAATCTCGTCATTGACTTCCGGGAGGCGGTCAAGATGTTCAATGATGAAGCCGCCGAGAGAGTCATAATCTTCAGAAGAAAATTCCAGTTCAAGCTGATCATTAAGATCATCAAGGTTCATGGAACCTTCAATAATATATTCCTGTTTGTTGATTTCTTTGATGAATTCTTCTTCATTCTCATCGTATTCATCATGAATCTCGCCGACAATCTCCTCAAGAATATCTTCCAGGGTAATCAGACCGGCGGTCTCACCATATTCATCAAGAACAATAGCGATATTGAAAGAAGCATCACGCATCTCAACAAGCAGTTCAGAAATATTTTTATATTCATAGGTGAAATATGCTTCACGTAAAATATCTTTCACATGGAAATCCTTCTTGTTGTCGTACAGCAAGAGGTCTTTCATATTGATCGTACCGATGACGTTATCGGTCGTCTCTTCAAAAATAGGAAGACGTGTAAACTTGTCTTCACGGAAAATTTCGATCAGTTCTTCATAGGAACTGTTTACATCGGCAAATGTCATGTGTACGCGAGGTACCATTACATCTTTAGCTTTTGCATCGCCAAGATCGAATACATTATAGATCATTTCCTTTTCTTCAGATTCGATGATTCCGTCTTCGTGGCTGACATCCACAATTGTACGAAGCTCGTTCTCGGTCATTGCGTCATTCCTAGCGCTTGTATCAATGCGCAGAATAAACATCACGCATTTGGAAAGGCTATTGACAACAAAAATAACCGGAGTCGCAATCTTCATTAAGAAAAGAACGATTGGAGCATAAGCAAGAGCAAGCTTTTCCGGATGAACGGTTGCGGCAGTTTTCGGAGTAATCTCTCCGAACAGAAGAATCAGCAGCGTAATGATACCGGTCGCAATGGCAACGGCAGAACCGCCGAAGTTATAAGCGATCATCGTGGAAATAGAGGAGGCGGAAAGGTTCACGATGTTATTGCCAATTAAAATAACACTTAACATTTTTCCGGAATCTTCCGTAACTTTCAGCAGTGTGAGAGCACGCTTATTTCCCTCTTCAATCAACGTACGGATGCGAATCTTGTTAATAGTTACAAGGCAGGTCTCTGCAGATGAAAAAAATGCAGACAGACCAAGTAAGATGATTAGAACAATAATCTGTATGACGACACTCGAGTCCAATGATCTGTTCACTCCTTTTTTTATTATATTTTCGTATACCTATAAATATAGCGTATTTACTACTTTTTTGCAATAGAAATGAGAGAGAGAAACATTGAATTTAAAAAGAGATTGTTGTATGATAAAGACGATTCAATTTAGGAACAAAGAAAAAGAAAATAGGAGACGAACTATGAATTTTGATATATATAAAGATCTGAAAGAAGCAGCAGGGAAGTCAGAGGTTCTGACGCAGGAAATGCTTTCCGGGCATACAACTTTTCGTGTTGGCGGTCCGGCAGATTATTTTGTGGCAGTAAAAGATACACAGGCAGTCCAAAATGTGACTGCATTATGCATATCGAAACAAATTCCGTACTATATTCTAGGGAATGGAAGTAATATTCTTGCCGGAGATGGCGGCTATCGCGGAGTGATCATCCAGTTCGGAAAAGAAATGAGTGACATTGAAGTATTAGAAGACGGAACAATCCGAGCGCAGGCAGGTGCGCTGATGTCTAAGATTGCGAATGCAGCGTATGAGAAAGCTTTAGGCGGATTTGAATTTGCAGCAGGAATTCCGGGTTCTATCGGAGGAGCTATGGTTATGAATGCAGGCGCTTATGGCGGAGAGATGAAAGATGTTGTGAATTCTGTTACAGTGTTGACAAAAGAAAATGAAATCCGTGTTCTTACAAATAAAGAAATGGAGTTTGGTTATCGAACAAGCGCTGTGGCAAAGAATGGATATATTGTTCTTGAAGTAGAACTCAAGCTTCACGAAGCTTCTAGAGAAGAAATCAAAGAGAAAATGGAGGATTTGAAGAATCGAAGAATAACGAAACAGCCGTTGGAATTTCCAAGCGCAGGAAGTACATTTAAACGTCCTGAAGGAAATTTTGCAGGAAAACTGATTGAAGAGGCAGGACTGAGAGGATTTGGAGTCGGTGGTGCGCAGGTGTCTGAGAAACATTGTGGTTTTGTCATCAATCGGGAAAAAGCTACTGCAAAAGATGTGACTGAGCTTATGAATGAAGTGATCAAAAGAGTAAAGGAGAATTCCGGTATTGAACTTGAACCGGAGGTAAAACGGTTAGGAGAATTCTAAAGATGGAAATTATGATTGTCACAGGAATGTCTGGAGCAGGTAAAAGTACAGCGCTGAAGATGTTGGAAGATGTGGGATACTTTTGTATTGATAATCTTCCGGTAGATCTGATGCCAAAGCTTCAGGAACTTTTGATGATTCCGGGAACAAAGGTAAATAAAGTGGCTTTGGGAGTTGATATTCGAAGTGGCGAGAAACTGGAGTCACTGGAAGAGATACTGGATCATTATAAGGCAGAAAATGTCTCTTACAAAATATTATTTCTGGATGCCGAAGATGAAATATTGATCAAACGATATAAGGAAACTAGGAGAAGCCATCCACTGGCATCGGGAGAACGGATTGATAAGGGAATCTTCAGAGAAAGAGGACGTATTCGTTTCCTGAAAGAGCGGGCGGATTATATTGTGGATACGAGCCACATGCTCACAAAAGAGCTGCAGCAGGAATTGAAAAAAATTATTGTGCTTGATAAAGATTATAAAAATCTTTATATGACAATTCTCTCTTTTGGATTTAAATACGGTATTCCAAATGATGCAGATCTTGTATTTGATGTTAGATTTCTTCCGAATCCATATTATGATCTTGAACTTAGACCTAAAACGGGAAATGAAAAAGAAATTCAGGACTATGTTATGCAGGGAGGACTGGCAGAAGAATTTCTGGACCGATTGACGGATCTTATGAAGTTTTTGATTCCGAACTATATTAATGAAGGAAAACATAATCTTGTTATTGGAATTGGATGTACAGGAGGAAAACATCGTTCGGTTACGATTGTGAATGCCCTGTATGAGAGACTAAAGCAGTTGGATGAATATGGTGTGAAAGCAGAACACCGCGATATTCGAAAAGATTCGGCGGCAAAATAAAAGGAGGACGCATGTCATTTTCAGGGAAAGTGAAAGAAGAGCTGTCGCAGCAGTTATCGACGGCAAGGCATTGCCAGATTGCAGAGCTGGCAGCGATTTTAAGCTTTTGCGGCAGTGTCATAATTGACAGCAGAGAGCGATTTTCCATTAAAATACATACGGAAAATATAGCTGTTGCAAGAAAGTGCTTTACATTAATCGAAAAAACATTTAATATAGAGACTGAAAACGCGATTCGCAGAAATCAGGCAAGAGGGAGCACGATTTATTCCGTTGCTGTGAAAAGACATACAGATGCAGTCAGAATTCTTCAGGCAGTGAAGCTTCTTGACAGAGAAGGGGAAGTGTTTGAGGAGATGTCTGTTGTAAAGAATATCGTTGTGCAGCAGATGTGCTGCAGACGAGCATTTCTTAGAGGGGCATTTCTGGCAGCAGGTTCTATGAGTGATCCTGAGAAATCATATCATTTTGAAATTGTATGTGCGTCAGAAGCAAGAGCAGTACAGCTTCAGACGATGATGGACAGCTTTGGGGTGGATGCGAAGATTGTTTTGCGTAAGAAAACATATGTTGTATATTTGAAAGAGGGTTCTCAAATTGTTGATATGCTGAATGTGATGGAAGCGCATGTAGCATTAATGGATCTTGAAAATGTTCGTATTTTAAAAGAGATGCGAAATTCAGTCAATCGGATCGTCAATTGTGAAACAGCAAATATTCATAAGACAGTTTCGGCAGCGGTAAAACAGCTCGAGGATATTAAGTATATCCAGGATACGATCGGATTAGATGTTCTGACAGATGGGCTTAAAGAAATGGCTCTTGTCAGGCTGGAACATCCGGAAGCTACGTTGAAAGAGCTTGGACAGCTGCTTTCGTCACCTGTTGGAAAATCAGGGGTGAATCATAGACTGAGGAAACTGAGTGAGATTGCTGACAGAGCAAGAGAGAACAAGGAGGAAGTATTATGATTAAAAAACCAATCACTATTAAACTGGATGACGGTTTGGACGCAAGACCAATTGCTTTGCTTGTGCAGGAGGCAAGTCAGTATACAAGCCAGGTATATATAGAAATTGATAACAAAAAGATTAATGCAAAGAGCATTATGGGAATGATGAGTCTGAAACTTGCCGGAGGAGAAAAACTGATGGTTGTAACAGACGGTGTGGATGAAGGCGAGGCAGCTCAGGGAATTGAGGCGTTTTTCGCAAACAGATAAGAATTTCGCAGTGAAAGGCGTGTACAGATTCGTGTACATGCCTTTTTAGCCAATGTAATACAAGAAGGAGGCAGCATAAATGAAAAAAATGATTTTTATTTATAATCCGAATGCTGGGAAAGGTGCTTTGAAATCCGGACTTTCGGATATTCTTGACATTTTTGTGAAGGCAGATTACGAAATCGTAATTTATCCGACACAGAGATATAAAGATGCATATCAAAAGGTAAAGCATTTGCCGGATGGTTACGATCTCGTTGTGTGCAGTGGAGGAGACGGCACGCTTGATGAGGTTGTGACGGGAATGATGAAGCGGAAAGAGCGGATACCGATCGGCTATATTCCAACGGGAACGACAAATGATTTTGCAAACAGCCTCCATATTCCCAAGAACCGTCTGGAGGCGGCAGACACAGCAGTAAACGGAAAGTTATTTCACTGTGATGTGGGAAGATTTAATAAAGGAATTTTTGTATACATTGCAGCGTTTGGATTGTTTACGGACGTAGCTTATCAGACAAGGCAGGAAGTGAAAAATGTTCTTGGGCATCTGGCGTATGTGTTAGAGGGAGCGAAGAGAATTTTTAATATTCCTTCTTATAAAATAAAGGTAACGTATGATGAAGGCGTAATCGAAGACAAATTTATTTTTGGAATGGTTACAAATTCTAAATCTGTGGGGGGCTTCCGGGGAATGGTCGGAAAAGAAGTGGTATTTGATGATGGAAAATTTGAAGTAACATTAATTAAGATGCCGAAAAACCCATTGGAATTGAATGAGATCATTGCCGCGCTTCTTGTCGAGCAGGTAAATACAAACCATATGTATACATTCCGTACAGGGGCTATTCGATTTGAGTCAGAAGAGGAAATTCCGTGGACGCTTGACGGCGAATTTGGAGGAGAGCATGATCAGGTGGAAATTGAAAATCTTCAGCAGCAGCTTCAGATCATGGTTCCGGCAGAAGAGTTGTCGGCGCTGACAGCCAATCCGGATCAGGTATGCATTTCAGATGAAGAGATTTAGGACAGTTTAAATAGTTCCAGAGAAGAATCTGGCGGTTTTCTAAGATAGAAAAGTCTGTTTTCCGATAGGAGAAAGCCGCCAGAAGAACAATTTTTTTAATTTTGCAAAAAATATAAAAAAATGCTTGCATTTCATTCAAAAGTGTTATATACTAATCAAGTAATCAATCAGGCCCCTTGGTCAAGCGGTCAAGACGCGACCCTCTCACGGTCGAATCAGGAGTTCGATTCTCCTAGGGGTCATTACGCAAAGAACAGTAGCAATTACTGTTCTTTTTTTGTGTTGTTTGACGAAAGCTGTCTGCTTGCATTTTCTACGTCAATGCGCTATAATAAAATGCATCAAAATGTTGAATTTTAGAAATCGGAGGGAAAGATTATGTTAGTTTCAGCAAAAGAAATGCTTGATAAAGCAAAAGCAGGCCATTATGCAGTTGGTCAGTTCAACATCAATAACTTGGAGTGGACAAAGGCAATCCTTTTGACAGCTCAGGAATGTAATTCTCCAGTCATTCTTGGCGTGTCAGAGGGTGCAGGAAAATATATGACAGGCTTTAAGACAGTTGCAGATATGGTAAAAGCTATGATCGATGAGCTGAATATCACAGTACCTGTAGCGCTTCATCTGGATCACGGTACATATGAAGGATGCTATAAATGTATTAAAGCAGGATTTTCATCTATCATGTTTGATGGTTCTCATTACCCAATCGAAGAGAATGTTGCAAAGACAAGAGAGCTTGTAGCAGTATCTCACGCACTTGGACTTTCTATCGAAGCGGAAGTTGGTTCTATCGGTGGTGAAGAAGACGGAGTTGTTGGAGCAGGTGAATGTGCAGATCCGAACGAATGTAAGATGATCGCAGATCTCGGTGTAGATATGCTTGCAGCAGGAATCGGAAATATCCACGGAAAATATCCGGCAAACTGGCAGGGATTAAGCTTTGAAACTCTGGATGCAATCCAGCAGCTTACAGGAGCTATGCCGCTTGTTCTTCACGGTGGAACAGGTATCCCGGCAGAGATGATCAAGAAAGCGATCGATCTTGGCGTTTCTAAAATCAACGTTAACACAGAGTGTCAGCTGGCTTTCGCAGAAGCTACACGTGAATATGTAGAAGCAGGTAAAGATCAGCAGGGCAAAGGCTACGATCCGCGTAAATTATTAGCACCTGGATTCGAAGCAATTAAAGCAACTGTAAAAGAAAAAATGGAATTATTCGGTTCCATTGACAGAGCTTAGTTTCAACTAGAGAAGAATAATAAGGCATTCCAGTGATTGGAATGCCTTTGCAATTTCAAAAGCAACGATATAGTGAATAGCGAGAGGATGAAATGATGGGAGAATTCATGAATGTAGCGGAGATTTTTGGAGAGAATGTATTTAACGATACAGTGATGCAGGAACGTCTGCCTAAGAAAATCTATAAAGATCTGAAAAGAACGATCGAAGAGGGAAAAGAACTTGACCTGGAAACTGCGGATGTAATCGCACATGAGATGAAAGAATGGGCGATTGAAAAAGGCGCAACACATTATACACACTGGTTTCAGCCATTGACGGGGGTAACAGCAGAGAAGCACGATTCATTTATTTCTGCTCCGATGGCAAATGGGAAAGTTTTAATGAGCTTTTCCGGAAAAGAACTGATCAAGGGAGAACCGGATGCATCATCTTTTCCATCGGGAGGGCTGCGTGCCACATTTGAGGCAAGAGGTTATACTGCGTGGGATTGTACGTCGCCGGCATTTGTGAAGAAAGATGAAGCGGGATGTATTCTCTATATTCCGACAGCATTTTGCTCCTATACAGGAGAGGCGCTTGATCAGAAGACGCCGCTTTTAAGATCTATGGAGGCGATTAATACACAGGGGCTTCGTTTCCTGCGTTTATTCGGGAATACAACAGCTAAGAGAGTCAAGGCATCTGTCGGTGCCGAACAGGAATATTTTCTTGTGGATCGGGAGAAATATCTGCAGAGAAAAGATTTAATCTTTACAGGACGGACGCTGTTTGGAGCGATGCCGCCTAAAGGACAGGAGCTGGATGATCATTACTTTGGAAGTTTGAGAAATCGTATCGCTGCATTTATGAAGACGACGAATGAAGAACTGTGGAAGCTTGGAGTCACTGCCAAGACACAGCATAATGAGGCGGCACCGGCACAGCATGAGCTTGCACCGATCTATATGGAATGTAATGTAGCAGTTGACCATAATCAGCTGATTATGGAAACACTTAAAAAAGTTGCTTCCAGACAGGGATTGCATTGCCTTCTCCATGAGAAACCATTTGCCGGAGTGAATGGTTCCGGAAAGCATGATAACTGGTCTCTGATCACAGATGACGGAAAGAATTTGTTTGATCCGGGTAAGACACCACATGAAAATATTCAGTTTCTTTTGCTGATGATGTGTATGCTGCGGGCAGTTGATAAACATGCGGCGCTTCTTCGCGAATCTGCGGCAGATCCGGGGAATGAAGAGCGTCTTGGGGCAGCAGAAGCTCCGCCGGCAATTATTTCTATTTTCCTCGGAGAACAGCTTGAGGATGTGCTGGAGCAGCTTGTAAGTACAGGAACAGCAACTCACAGTATTAAGGGAAGCGTTCTGGAGACAGGTGTTCGTACACTTCCGGACTTTACAAAAGATGCGACAGACAGGAACCGTACGTCACCGTTTGCTTTTACCGGAAATAAATGGGAGTTCCGTATGGTTGGTTCAAGAGATTCTGTTGGAGGACCGAATGTCGTATTGAATACAATTGTTGCAGATGCGCTCTGTGATGCCTGCGATGAACTGGAAAAAGCAGAAGATTTTGATCAGGCAGTTCATGATCTGATTAAACGCTATGCAATAGAGCATCAGAGAATTGTATTTAGCGGAAATGGATATTCACAGGAATGGGTGGAAGAGGCGAAACGTCGTGGTTTGCCGAATCTTCCATCTATGGTAGACGCAATTCCGGCGCTTGTGTCAGAAGAATCGGTTCGTGTTTTTGAAAAGTTTGGTGTATTTCGACGGGCAGAACTGGAATCTCGTATGGAGATCAAGTATGAAGCTTATGCAAAGGTTATTAATATAGAAGCCAAAACTATGATTGATATTGCAAGAAAACAGATTCTTCCGGCAGTAATGAACTATACAAAGACGGTAGCTGAAACAGTTATTGCCGTTCGGGGTGCTGGTGCAGAACCGCTTGTGCAGATGGAAGTTCTGACAGCGACAAATAATCTCCTCAAAGAGGTAAAAGATACGCTTGTACATCTGGAAGAAGTGACAGAAGAGGCCGGAAAAAAAGCAGAAGGATGTGAACAGGCACATTACTATCATGACGAGGTTGTTCCGGCTATGAAAGCACTGCGGGAGCCAGTTGATCATTTGGAAATGATTGTTTCTAAAGATATGTGGCCAATGCCATCGTATAGTGACCTTCTATTTGAAGTGTAAGATGAAATAGAAAAAGAGACGTAAGGAATCTGTATTTTTCTTAAAGAAAAGTTCATAAATCTTATAAAAACTTAAGACTCCTCAGACTTGGAATTGCAGTGGAAATATGCTATTCTTTGTCTGAGGAGTTTTTCATAAAAGGATAAAGGAGAGGAATGAATGACGCGCAGTGAATTTTTAGAAAAGCTAAAAGAAGCGCTGTCCGATGGAATGGATAGTTATACAATCCAAGGGCATTTGAATTATTATAGAGATTATATTCAGGAAGAAGTGCAGAAAGGCCACAGCGAGGAAGAAGTTTTGAATGAACTTGGGGATCCGTGGATTATTGCCAGGTCGCTTTTGGAAGCACCTGGGCAGGGAAGCGCAGGAGAGAGTTATAGCGATGCACAGGTATATCATGATGATCGAGAAGAGGACAACAGCTATTATGGAGGGAAACATAAAGTATATCGGTTGAATTCTTTCTGGGGAAAACTGGCGATAATTCTTGTGGTAGTGGGGATTATTTTTCTTATATTCTCAATCGTATCAGGTCTTATTAGTTTGCTTGCTCCGGTAGCAGTTCCGGTAATCGTAATTGTGTTATTAATTAATTTCTTTAAAAATAGGAGATGAAAGCAAGAATAATATTGCTAAAAAATGTATAGATATGTATAAAGTAAAAGACCGATGGGGGAGCCATCGGTCTTTTGAGGGGAGTATAAATAATTAATAAGGGGTTGTAGAAAGAATACTTCCTACAGTTAGTAGTATAATATAATGGATTAAAAAAAGCAAGAAAAAAATATAAAAATCTCAAAATCTTCCTTTTTGATTCTATGTATAAAAAATAGTTTCTCTTGAAATAATAAGGGTGTAATAAAAAACAGGAGGAATTATATTATGGCAAAGAATAAAAACACAAACACATTTTCAGATGAGATGAACAAGAATAAAGCTGTTAGCAATGCAGCCGGCAATGCGAAGAATCGCACAGAAGACCGAGCAAAAAACCGTTCAGCCAGTTCAGCTTCCAAAAGCTGTCATAGAGACGGAGAAAGCAATTATGCAGGAACAAATTCTTCAAGCAAAACTGCATCAGGAAAGAACAGATCTCAAAACGAGTATAATGGATATTAAAAAACGAAATAGGACAATTTGGGAATAAATAAAAAGCTGTGTACCGATGG
>CAUCYJ010000056.1:0-13254 GCA_958446945.1 uncultured Lachnospiraceae bacterium
AACAGATTAAAGCAATCATTGATTCTTTACATGAGTTCAACCCAATGATGGGACATCGTGGACTTCGTCTTGCTGTAACATATCCGGAAATCGCTAAGATGCAGACAAAAGCTGTTATCCGTGCAGCAATCAATGTACAGAAAGCACATGCAGACTGGACAGTAAAACCGGAAATCATGATTCCATTATCTTGTGATGCAAAAGAATTAAAATACGTTAGAGATATGGTAGTAGAGACAGCTGATGCTGAAATCGCAGCAGCAGGCGTTGAGTTAAAATACGAAGTTGGTACAATGATCGAGATCCCAAGAGCTGCTCTTACAGCTGATGAGATCGCTAAACAGGCAGACTTCTTCTGCTTCGGTACAAACGATTTAACTCAGATGACATACGGATTCTCTCGTGATGATGCTGGTAAATTCTTAGAAGCTTACTACGATGCTAAGATCTTTGAGAACGATCCATTTGCAAAATTAGACCAGATCGGTGTAGGTAAGCTTATGGAAACAGCTATCAAATTAGGAAAACCGGTTAACCCGAATCTGCATGTAGGTATCTGTGGAGAACACGGTGGAGATCCAAGTTCTGTAGAATTCTGCCATAAGATTGGTTTAGACTACGTTTCTTGCTCACCATTCCGTGTGCCGATCGCAAGACTTGCAGCTGCTCAGGCAGCTATAAGTGAAAAGAACGCAAACTAATTGCGAACTTCATAGTAAATATAGCATTTTAACATAAGAAAATGTCTTATTCTCAGGTAAAACTGAGAATAAGGCATTTTTTAATTTGACAATAAAAGTTTCTTCTTGACAAATTCTATTTGGGTAGTTTATACTAACCAAAGATTAGTTAAAGCTAACTTTAAGGAGAATGAAATGATTAAGAAGAGATTAATTCAACTGTCAGAAGATTCTATGAAACATACTAAAAGAAATGTATTTTATCAATGGCTGGCATTGTGTGCAAATATTATCCTTGTTTTGAGTGTCAGCAATTTTATAGAACAATTGTACTATAACAGAATGAGCGGAATCGGCATGAGAGCTCTTGTGATGAGTTTGGCTGTTGGGCTGCGGTTTATCTGTACGAGAGCGGCATCTAAGGAAAGCTTTCTTGCCAGCCGGGATGTGAAAAAGATCTTGCGGGAGAAGATTTACGATAAACTTTTGCGGCTTGGACCATCTTATTCTGGGAGAGTATCTACTGCGGGAGTGATTCAGATAACAGTGGAAGGGGTAGACCAGTTGGAAACCTATTTTGGTCAGTATCTGCCGCAGCTTTTTTACAGTCTCCTTGCTCCGGTGACACTTTTTGGTGTATTGGCATTTATTTATCTGAAGGCAGCTCTTGTACTGCTTCTCTGTGTTCCGCTCATTCCGATTGCGATTATATGTGTACAAAAGGTTGCAAAGCGGCTGCTTGGAAAATACTGGGGGCAGTATGCGAAACTTGGGGATAGTTTTTTAGAAAACCTTCAAGGACTTACGACACTGAAAATCTATGAGGCGGATGCGAAACGACATAAACAGATGAATGAAGAGGCAGAGCAGTTTCGGATTGTGACGATGAAGGTATTGAAGATGCAGCTTAATTCCATTATCGTAATGGATATTGTGGCGCTTGGTGGGGCGGCAGCGGGAATTATAACAAGCTTGAAAGCGTTTCAGGAGGGAGCTGTCGGAATTGGAGGAATGTTTGCTATTTTGCTGCTCTCTGCCGATTTCTTTATTCCGATGCGTCAGCTTGGATCATTCTTCCATGTGGCAATGAATGGGATGGCAGCCAGCGATAAGATTTTTAGACTGCTGGATTTGGAAGAAGAGATAAGCAAAGCGAAAATGGTGCAGGAAGACCGCTTTGATATTTTCGCAGAAAATCTTACATTTGCATATGAGGCAGAGCGTCCGGTTCTTGATGGAATCCATTTGCAGATGAAACCGGGACAGTTTACAGCGCTTGTCGGAAAGAGCGGATGCGGAAAAAGTACAATCGCAGCACTTCTGTGTAAGCGCATATCTGGGTATGAGGGCAATTTGAAATTTGGCGGTCAGGAAATCTGCGAACTGTCAGAAGAGGGGCTGCAGGAAAAGATTACGCTTGTTTCTATGAATAGTTATCTGTTTGGCGGAACAGTCCGGGAAAATCTATGTATGGCTAAAGCAGATGCAGGAGAAGAGGAATTGTGGCGTGTGCTTGAAATTGTTCAGCTTTCAGAGTTTTTGAAAACGCAAAATGGATTAGATACAATATTAAAAGAGCGGGGAGAAAATTTTTCCGGGGGTCAAAGACAGCGGTTGGCGCTGGCAAGAGCATTACTTCATGACAGTCCGGTCTATGTGTTTGACGAGGCAACGAGTAATATTGATGTGGAAAGTGAAGAACGGATTATGGAAGTGATCCGGGAACTGGCGAAGCAGAAAATGGTACTTATGATTTCACACAGGCTTGCTAATACAGTTTGTGCAGACCAGATTTATATGTTGGAGTATGGGAAGATAGTAGGAAGCGGTACCCATGAAACACTGTTGGATTCGTGTGGTCCATATGCTGCGATGTGGAATAGTCAGAAAGAATTGGAACAATATGCGGGAGGAAAAGGCCATGTATAAAACAATACAAAAGAAGACGAATTTTCAAATTATGCTGCAGTTGACAGGGCTTGTGAAACCGCTTGGAGGAACGATGGCAATGGCAGTCATTTGTGGCGTAACAGGATTTCTGTGTGCCAACTTTATTACGATTTTAGGTACATACGGAGTATTGGCGGTCATTGGAGAGACGGCAGTATCTCTAAAATTGGTTATGCTCTTACTTCCGATACTGGCAATCTTTCGCGGGATTCTTCACTATGCAGAGCAGACTTGTAATCATTATATTGCATTTAAAATTCTTGCTATGATTCGGGATCGGGTATTTACAGTGCTTCGCAAATTATGTCCGGCTAAATTAGAAGGAAAAGAAAAGGGAAATTTGATTTCAGTCATTACATCAGATATTGAGTTGTTGGAAGTGTTTTTTGCCCATACGATTTCTCCGGTATTGATTGCAGTTCTGATGACAGTGATTATGACAGGATATATTGGAACACTTCATCCTCTGCTTGGAATTTATGCGATGGGAGCATATCTGTTGATCGGAGTGGTACTTCCGGTATGGATTTCCAAAACAAGCAGGGATTGGGGGAAGAAACTTCGGAATCTGTCCGGAACTTTGAGCAGCTATGTATTAGAAAATCTGAGAGGACTTCGGGAAGTACTTCAATATGGCTGCGGAGAAGCGCGAAAGAAAGGCATGGGAGAGCGAACCGAAAAAATGCTGGAGGCGGATTGGCATGTAAAACGTGCAGCGGGTTTTGGAATGGCAATGACCGGAGCGGGAATTTTTCTTCTCTCCCTTGGAATGTTCGGCCTGTCAGCTTATTTCTATCAGGCGGGAAAGATTGGATTTGGGGAAATGGTATTGGCAGTGACAGCGATGTTCAGTTCTTTTGGTTCGGTAGTAGCGCTGGCAAATCTGGGCAGCACGCTTCAGGGGACGTTGGCAAGTGCAAGAAGGGTATTGGAACTTTTGGAAGAAGAGCCGGTTGTAACTGAAAATGTGGGAGAGGGTTATACGGTGCTTTCAGGTGAGGCAGATATTGCTTGCCTGAATGTGAGTTTTTCATATGAAAAAGAGAAAATTCTTGATGGAGTAACATTGAAAATGAATCCAAATTGTATTATCGGGATTGTTGGAAAGAGTGGAAGCGGTAAGTCAACACTTCTGAAATTGTTAATGCGGTTCTGGAATGCAGACGCGGGTGAAATTGAGATTGCCGGAGAAGAGATTTCTACCATCCAAACATCATCTTTGCGAGCATATGAGAGCTTTGTTACCCAGGATACACATTTATTTAATGACAGTATTGCAGAGAATTTAAGAATTGCGGCTCCGGATGCTACTATGGAAGAATTAAAAGACGCTTGTCAAAAGGCAGCGGTTCATGATTTTATTGAAACACTTCCCAAAGGGTATGATACAAGGGTAGGAGAACTTGGAGACACGCTGTCCGGTGGAGAGCGACAGAGATTAGGAATTGCCCGTGCATTTCTTCACAGAGCGCCGATTATGCTTCTGGATGAACCGACGAGCAATTTGGACAGCCTGAATGAGGGGGTAATTTTAAAGGCGCTTCACCAGGAGAGAAAAGACCGTACAGTAGTTCTTGTATCTCACAGGTTATCAACAATGTCTATTGCAGATGAAGTGATTCAAATGGAAAGCGGGAGGATGAGCTAAATGAAAACAAGAAAATTATTGTGGGCTGCAGCAGGGTTTCTTTTGACGGGGATTGGCGCGGTGGGAGCAATTATTCCATTAGTTCCCTGTGTCGTATTTTTGCTCGGAGCGGCATTTTGCTTTACTAAGAGCAGTAGTAAACTGGAAAACTGGTTTCGTGGAACAAAGCTCTATAAAAATAATCTGGAAACTTATGGAAAAGGCGAAGGCATGACAAGAAAAACAAAGGTTGGGATTATGGCAGGTGTTACCATTACAATGGGAATTGGATTTGCCATGATGGGAGCTGTACCGATGGGCAGAGCAGTTTTGGTGATTGTATGGATATTCCATATCATATACTTTGGATTCCGGGTGAAAACGGTGGAAGCTTCGGTGTAGAGAAGGGAAACGGCTTTACTTTTATAACCAGTAGCGTTATAATCTCACTTATATTTCAAAAATGAGGTGACAACATGATAACCGAAAAAAAAGAAAAACAGATTCTGTTGATGTCGTTTTTCTCAGGATTGATGTTTGCTGTTGTAGAATTTATTTTTTCTATATACAGTCATTCGCAGTCTGCATTGACAGATGCAGTATACGATGCATCAGAACTTGTCTTTATTGCGCTGCTGCTGTTTTTGACACCGTTGTTTCATAAGCCTGTATCAGAAAAACATCCTTACGGATATTTTCAGATTGAATCAATATTTGTCATAATTAAAGGGGTTATGATGCTTTCGGTAACGATGGGAGTATCAGTAGAAGTGCTGGATTCTGCTTTGTCAGGAGGAAATCCGGTAGACCATGCACAAGTTTCGCTGTTCCAGTTTTGCCTTGGGGCAGCCAGTATTGTTATTTTTCTAATCATGAAACGGCTGAACCGCAACTTATCCTCTCCAACGATTACAGCAGAACTTCTCGGCTGGAAACTAGATATTCTATATAGTTTAGGCATGTCTCTTGCCTTTTTTGTATCGATGTATTTGGAAAAAACACCGCTTGGATTTCTTACGCCGTACTTTGACCAGATTGTAGCTGTCCTCGTTATGGTATTCATGCTTCCGGAAAGTATAAAGGTGCTGTGGGGAGCAGTAAAAGACCTTTTTCTGTTTTCACCGGACGAAGCATTTATGGATGAAGTCAAAGAAATCTGTCATCCGATACTGGAGCAATATCATTTCACTCCCGTCTTTTTTGACATTACGAGGACGGGACGGCATTTGTGGATTGCGGTATATTTTCAGATTGAGACAGAAAGTCTGGAAGTAAAAAATCTGGAACTTGCGTTAAAAGTTCTAAATGAAAAAGCAAAAGAAGTTTTTCAGGAGTCTACCTGGGAGCTGATTTTAGTGCCGCAAACTTATGGCGGATTTAACCGCTAATCTCACTGAGATAGCGGTAGATCGTTGCCGATGAACAGGAAAATTGTCCTGCGACAAAGGAAATTGCTCCTTTGAGTTGAAAAAGTCCTTTGTCATGCAGTTGACGTATTATCTCTTTGCGTTCGTTTTGCGTTAGACGATCCAGTGGCGTCGAAAGGGAAGCAGTTGTATCGTCAAAAATTTTCTGCATAAGTGAATGAATGTCCATAGAGAAATGCTCTGTAATTTCCGGAATGTTGTCGGATGTCTCGGAACTTGAGAGCGAAAGCGTTTTGGAAAATGCAGGAACATTTGCAGAAGTAGAAGCCGGATGTATGACCGCCATTAGCTTCTCGTGAAGTTCCATGAATCTGCTGTCATCAAAATTAATGCACAGGAGACCAATGGGAGCGCCGGAAGGATCTTTAATAAACATGGTAGAAGAGCGCAGAACATGCCCATTTTCAGCGATGCCTTTATAGTTTACAAGAAAATCATGGGATTCATATAATTTTCCGGAAAGCATCTGAAGCGCAGCATTGGTCAGTGGACTTCCAACGGTTCGGCCGCTGATGCTGCTGTTTGCGATTGCAATGATGCAGTTGTGTTCAGGAGTCAGATCCTGAAGAACAATTTCATAATCCGGTCCTAACGTCTGACCGAGAAATTCGACGAGGGGGATATAGGGCTGTAAAATATTAGATATCATATCATAGATTCCTTTTCCTTATTAAAATTATTTTTTTTCCGAAAACGGTTCTGAAGAAAACAGTTTTGTTAATACAAGACTTTCTGATTCTACCTGTGATTTCAGATCAAAAATCAGATGACACTGCTGTCTGATATCGGCGGCACGTTCCTCACATTGTGCTTTGATACGTGTCAGACGTTCCTTATACAAAGCGACGCTGTGATTGTCATCAGCGTCTGATGGCAGCATAGCCTCTTCCAGGCAGGCTTTTTGATACATCTGTTCTACAGTTTCCAACTGCTTTAGCAAATCCGGAATTTTCTTTAAATATTCATTATAAACTTCGATAAAATGTGATTCTTTCTGATTCGAAAATAATATTTCCATAAGATGCTCCTTTTTTAGTTCTTTATCCGCGCAGTCCTGCGATCAGTCGATTCGGGTGAATCAGCAGTTCTAATCCATCTTCGATAGAAGAGACGCAAATGTCTGCCTCTTTGAGAAGCTTTCCATATACGCCTTCCTTTCCCATGACTGCAACGGAAAATGCGGCTTCTTTTAACATGAGTTCATCATTACGTCCGTTGCCAAAGGCGGCACATCTTCTTGCACCAACCGATTTTAATAATTCTTTTTTGTAATCTCTTGCATTTCCCGATGGAAATGTCTGTAAATAAACCGGAAGCTGTTCACACTGTTCTTTTGCCGTTCCATTGGTATCTGCAGTCAGCACATAGATACGAAAATTGCCGGCAAGAGTGATCAGCCTTTGACAAACACTTTTTGGAATGACGCCGTCTACAGCGATAGTTCCGTTAAAATCAAGAAAAATAGTGTCAAGTTCTAATGTTTTATATTCCGGGATCTCTATTCTCATAACAACCTCCTGTATGCTTTCCGGTGGAAATAATCTATTAGCTTTAGTATAGTGCAAAAATTGCTTAAAGTCCACGATAATCAACAGATAAATACAGGATAAAAAAGAGAAAAAGAATATAAAATTAACTAAAAATTTATATATTTTTGTGCAAAATGTAGTATAATAGAGTTAAATTCCGAATAAGAGGTGAGAAAATGAGACAGCCGAAGAAAGAACCATTGTATAAAAGTTTTGGTTATGCATTTGAAGGGATTTTTGCCGGAATCCGAAAGGAACGGAATATGAAGATTCACTGTGTGGCAGTAATAGGAGTGACAGCAGCGGGAATAGTATTTCATATTTCTGCACTGGAGTGGTGTATCTGTCTGGTATTGTTTGGAATGATTATGGCGCTGGAACTTGTGAATACAGCAATTGAGGCAGTAGTAGATCTTGTGACGGAAGAGAAACGTCCCCTTGCCAAGCTGGCAAAGGACACTGCCGCCGGAGCAGTTCTGATTGCGGCACTTATGGCAGCAGCAGCGGGACTTATGATATTTCTTCCAAAGCTTTTACAGCTTTTTTCGCTGTGAAAGAGCCGGATGAGACAGTGCAGAATATGCAGAGAGAGGAGCATGTAACATGGATGGATTTGGAGATAATATTAAGAAACTTTTGTTAGCAGGAATTGGTGTTGTGGCAACAACAGCAGAAAAATCAAAAGAAATGCTGGATGAGATGGTAGAAAAGGCGAACTGACAGTGGAGCAGGGGAAGGCGCTGAAAGAGCAGCTTGCAGCGATGGAGGCAGCAGATGAGCAGGCAGGAAACAAAGGAGTACCGGACTAGATTAAAAGAGATGACAGAGGTGCTGAAAAAGCACGGGATTACAAGAGGAGTAACGCCGGAGAAGCTTCGCCTCATTTTCTATCGCGCAAGTACATAAAGCAGTATTGAAGAACGGCGATTCGGTCGTTGTGAAAGTGCAGCGAAGAGGGATCTATGAGACGAAGGCAAGAGATATCGGTCTGTTACATCGGGCAGTAAAGCTGCTCCCTCCGGTAAGCCTAAAGGAAATGGTTGACTTCGATATGGTGCTTGATGAACTTTGGGCAGTGACGCGTGAGGAGATGAAGTTTCTTACAGCAGCAGCCAATATGGAAGAATTTGCAAGACACAATAAAACAGTTGCATTTGTAGGAGTTCCGAAGCTTTATCAGGAATATACGAATCAGTCCGTACTTGTTATGGAGCATATTGAAGGGTGCAGTGTGGATGATAAGAAACATTGTAATGGAGCTTTGGGTAATGGCGCTTCTGATCAGCTCCAGTATTATCTGCACAACAGATATGACACCGAAGATATGGGGGATTCCGGCGCTTGGAGCGTTTGGATATCTGATTGCTTTTGGGATTGTAATGTATGTATTTTTAAAACATATTTTTTCGAGAAAATAAATGTTTCGGAAGATTGAAAGGGGGATACATGTATGACAGATCATGTAATTATTACGATTGGAAGAGAATTCGGCAGCGGTGGACACGAAATTGGCAACAGATTGGCAGAGCGTTTGAATATTCCGCTTTATGATCATAATCTGATTGCAATGGCTGCAAGAAAGCTGGCAATTACAAATGAAGAGGCAAGTCAGGTGGATGAGTCGATTCTCGGGAAATTTTTATCCGGCTATGTTGTAAATACCGGAGATTATACGGTGTTTATGAGAGAGGGAGAAGACACCGTGCCGCTCAGCGACAAAGTATTCCGCGCACAGAAAGAGATGATTCTGGAACTGGCGAAGAGAAGTTCATGCATTTTTGTGGGACGATGTGCAGACTATATTCTTGGAGATTATTCCAATTGCATCAATGTATTTGTCCATGCCTATCGCGATGACAGAGTTCGCCGGATCATGCAGATTTACAAATTGGATGAGCGTCAGGCAAAAGAAAAGATCAAGCGGGTAGATAAAGGAAGAAAGCTCTATTATGAGGCGCATACGGGAAGAGAATGGGGAAGTATTGAATCGCATGACATTCTTTTGAATGTGAGCCTTCTTGGTGTGGAAGGAACCGTGGATGCACTGGAGAGCATTTATCGGAAATGGGAACAATCATAAAACTATATAAAACTATATAAAACTATATGCAGGACAGGACGGTAATAGACATGGGATTTTTAAATATGTTTGGAAAAGAACTTTCACTGGAAGAAGGAATCAAAGCACAGCAGGAGACAAAGGGGTCCGTGCTTCTTGATGTGCGTTCAGAAGGAGAATATGCGGAAGGTCATCTGGAAGGCAGTGTCAATATTCCGCTAAATAAACTGGCAGGCATTGATCTGCCAAAAGAAACGCCGCTTTTTGTCTATTGTTTAAGCGGGGCAAGGGCAGGGAGAGCAGTTACCTTTTTGACAAAGATGAGATACAAAGCTGTCAACATCGGCGGAGTATCCGGACATGAAAGTAAATTGGTGCGGTAATTGCAGAAAATAAGAACGAAAAAGAATTCCATTCATATACTATTGTGGAGGTGATAGTGATGAATGGGATTCTTTTTGCATTTTTAGGAACAATCGTTACTTTTTTAGTAACAACGCTGGGAGCAGCGGGAGTTTTCTGTGTGAAGCGGGATGTAAATGAAATTTGGCAGAGTGGCTTTCTTGGTTTTGCAGGCGGCGTAATGATCGCGGCGTCGGTCTGGTCTTTGCTGCTTCCGGGAATTGATTTTGCAGAGGAACAGGGGCAGATTGGCTGGCTGGTTGTAACAGTTGGGTTTTTGACAGGGGTACTTTTGCTGCTGCTTGCAGACAATCTTTTGAAACGGTGGTATCGGAGGGAAGCGGGACAGGAAACATCTTTGCGAAAAAGTACGATGATGCTTGTAACGGCAATTACAGTCCATAATATTCCGGAAGGGATGTCAGTAGGGCTTGCTTTTGCCCTGGCAGCACAGCAGCTTGAAAATCCAGCGCTTTTATCCGGTGCAATTGCACTGACGATTGGGATTGCCATTCAGAATTTTCCGGAGGGAACTGCAGTGGCGCTGCCGCTTCAGAAAGAGGGGATGGGAAAATGGAAGGCATTTTTTATTGGCAGTATGACGGCAATCGTGGAGCCCATCTTTGGTGTGCTGGCGGCGATCTTTGCCGGAGCAGCCAGATCCTGTATTGCTCTGGCGCTGTCATTTGCGGCAGGAACGATGATTTATGTGGTAGTAGAAGAATTAATTCCGGAGGCGCATATGGAAGAAGAGGGAAAAGCGGGAACACTCGGATTTATTGTGGGATTTCTTGTCATGATGATTTTGGATGTGGCGCTTGGGTAAGTTTACGGTGAGAACAACATATAATGTTGAAAAGACTTGACAATGATAACAGGAAAGCGTTAGAATATGGTTGTTAGTAAAGACTAACTAAAGAAAAGGAGGAACAGAGATGTTAGGATTTCTGATGGAACATATGGGGACAATTGTTGTCTCGCTGCTTTTGCTTCTAAGTGTTGCAGCAATTATCATAAATATGAGTAAAAAAAAGGGAACAGGATGAGGAGGCTGCTCCGGCTGTACGTCGGCAGGGTTTTGTCATAAAAAATGATTTTGAAAAATGGAAAACCGGTGCGTCTGGCATCGGTTTTCTATTGTCAAAAGAAAGTGGCTGCTATATAATATGAAGAGAGCAAAGGAGGGGAAAGATGTATACATTAAAAAAATTTATTAAATACTACGGACCGTATAAGACGGTATTTTTTTTGGATTTAATTTGTGCGGCGCTGATCAGTTTCATTGATCTGGCATTTCCGCAGATTTTAAGAACGCTGACAGCTACGCTGTTTACAGAGGACAGCAGCTTGATTCTTAAAGCGCTGCTTCCGCTTGGAATAGGTCTTCTTCTAATGTATGTGATCCAGGCGTTTTGTAAGTATTATGTGAGTTATCAGGGACATATGATGGGAGCCAGAATGGAGCGGGATATGCGCCAGCAGTTGTTTGAACATTATGAGAAATTATCTTTTTCTTATTATGATGCGAACAACTCAGGACAGATGATGAGCAAATTGGTATCAGATTTGTTTGATATTGCAGAATTCGCTCACCATGGACCGGAGAACTTATTCATTTCTGTGATTAAGATTGTCGGTTCATTTATTTTCCTGACAATGATCAATTGGAGATTGACAATGATTCTTGCAGTTGTTGTTGGATTTATGGTTATTTTCTCTGTGCGCCAGAATAAGCGGATGCAGGCAACCTTTATGGATAACCGGAGAAAGATTGGGGATATTAATGCCAGCCTTCAGGATACCCTTGCAGGAATCCGGGTGGTACAGTCTTTTGCAAATGAGGAGATTGAGTGGGAGAAATTCACAAGAAGCAATGAAAATTTCCTTGTTTCCAAAGGAAATAACTATCAGTGCATGGGATTTTTTATGAGTGGAAATGCATTTTTCCAGGGACTGATGTATCTTTCCACGCTGGTATTTGGAGGTTTATTCATTGCGCAGGGTAAGATGGAAGCAGCAGATCTTGCGATGTTTGCGCTGTATATCGGCATTTTTATTAGTCCGGTGCAGATTCTTGTGGAATTAACGGAGATGATCCAGAAAGGCTTGTCCGGATTCCGGCGTTTTCTTGCAGTGCTTGCGACAGAACCGGATATTCAGGATAAAGAAGATGCGAAAGAGATTGAGGATGTATCAGGCGAGGTTGAGTTTGATCATGTATCTTTCCGGTATACGGATGAAGAAGCGGTATTGTCAGATATTTCCTTTAAGATTGAAGCGGGAAGATCCGTAGCGCTTGTAGGGCCGTCCGGCGGTGGCAAGACAACAATCTGTTCACTAATTCCAAGATTTTATGATGTAACAGGCGGAAGAGTACTTGTAGATCAGAAAGATGTAAGAGATCTGACGATGAAGAGTCTCCGCAGTAAGATTGGAATTGTGCAGCAGGATGTCTATCTGTTCTGTGGAACGATCCGGGAGAATATTGCCTACGGAAAGCCGGATGCATCGATGGACGAGATTATTGAGGCTGCTAAGAAGGCAAATATCCATGAATTTATTATGGAACTGCCGGAAGGATACGATACATTTGTAGGAGAGCGGGGAACAAGACTTTCAGGAGGACAGAAACAGCGGATTTCTATTGCGCGGGTGTTCCTTAAGAATCCTCCGATTCTGATTCTTGACGAAGCGACAAGCGCTCTGGATAATGAGAGTGAACGCCGGATACAGAAAAGTCTGGAAGCTCTGGCGAAAGACCGGACAACGATTACGATCGCACACAGACTTTCTACGATCCGCAATGCCGATGAGATTATTGTTATTAACGAAGCAGGAATTGCCGAGAGAGGAACGCATAAAGAACTTCTGGGTATGAATGGTCTCTACGCCCATTATTATAAAATGCAGTTTGAAGGTCTGGAGACAGTTGATTGTGGAGAAGAATAAAAAAGAAAAGGAGAATATATTATGAGCAACGAAAAATTAAATGCAAAGATTCTGGAACTGCAGGATGATATCATTGCGTCTATTCAGCAGAGCATCCGCATTGACAGCATTAAAGGAGAGCCGGAAGAGGGCGCGCCTTATGGAAAAGGACCGCGGGCAGCGCTTGATGATGCCCTGGCGCTCGGAGAACGTCTTGGATTTAAGACCGGCAATGTGGGAAATCGTGTTGGCTGGGTTGAAATCGGTGAAGGCGAAGAGATGGTAGGCGTACTTGGTCATCTGGATGTTGTGCCGCTTGGAGAAGGCTGGATTCATCCGGCATTTGGCGCTGAGATCCATGATGGAGTGCTGTACGGCAGAGGTGTTCTGGATGATAAAGGACCGACAATCGGTGCAATCTGGGCATTAAAAGCAATCCAGGATCTCGGACTGAAATTGGACCGCAGAATCCGTGTATTATTTGGAACAGATGAAGAAAATGGTTCTTCCTGCGTACATTATTACATTGAGAATGGTGGAGAGCTGCCGACGATCGGATTTACTCCGGATGGAGAATATCCGATGATCTTCTTCGAAAAGGGAGCATCTAACTTTACCGTTGGCAAGAAGAATATTGAGCAGGGAAATGTGA
>CAUCYJ010000057.1:0-13124 GCA_958446945.1 uncultured Lachnospiraceae bacterium
AATCCTCTTCCTCGTCGAAGTCCGCTTCTTCGTAGTCTTCTTCCTCGTCAAAGTCTACTTCTTCTTCGTAGTCCTCTTCCTCGTCAAAGTCCACTTCTTCTTCGTAGTCCTCTTCCTCGTCAAAGTCCACTTCTTCTTCGTAGTCCTCTTCCTCGTCAAAGTCTAACTCTTCTTCATACTCGTCATCTTCGTCTTCAGAATCTTCTTCGAAATCATCCTCATACTCGTCATCTTCCTCCGGTTCTTCCATCGGAGTTGGATTTTCTATAAAATCATCCTCTTCATCTTCTTGAAAATCAACATCTGTTTCGTCTTCAAAAAAGTCATCTTCTACTTCATAATCTGCATCAAATTCCTCTTCTTGAAGATCTTCCTCATCATTTTCATCCAGTACAAACTCTTCTTCCTCTGTCTCATCAAGTTCAAATTCTTCATCTTCCTCTAATTCTGACAGTTCAAGTTCTTCATCTAATTCTGGCAATTCAAGTTCTTCATCTTCTTCTAATTCTGGCAATTCAAGTTCTTCGTCTTCTTCTAATTCTGGCAATTCAAGTTCTTCGTCGCTTTCAAGAAAATCTTCATCTATTTCATAAGGCTCATCTTCCTCATCGAATTCTTCTTCAACACTTTCATCGATATCTTCCTCTTCATCTAACACAAAAAGTGCTTCAACAAGATCTGCCTTATTTTCGAACTCAGGTTCTTCTTCCGGTTCTTCTAATAAATCATTAATTTCCTCCGATGTAAGTTCCTCTGCTGCCTCTTCCTCCGGCATCTCAAACAACAAATCATCTTTTTCTGATTCTTTTCCTTCCAATTCATCCAAAAGCTTCTGGATATCCGCCGAAAGAATCTGCACTGTATCCTGACTTACTTTCTTTTGCGTTTCCTCTTTATATTTTTCTTTCTCAGCTTCAATTGCTCTTTCTGCTTCTCTCTGTTGTGCTTCCCAGTTCTGCAAAATCTCTTCAATCTTCATTGTTCCGGTTTTTTGAGATAGATTTGATTTTGCTCTATCCACAGATTCCTCTGCACGTTTAGATCCTGCTGTTTTAATAAATGCTTCCTGTGTTCCCATATGTTTCACCTCTGAAGAATGATTCTTTACATGACTTTCTTTCACATCTTCTTCATTACCTTCATTTACTGATTCCTTACTTAATTTGCTTGCTTTTTCAGAAATCACTTCCCGCTTCTCTTCTGTCATTTCTGTTTCTGCAGCCTTACTGTCAATATCCTTTTCTGTCTTTTCAGATTGTGGCTTTATGTCCGTAGGAAGTTCTTTGCGAATCGTTGCAATCTTTCCAAAATGAGCGCTCTTTCCTTCACTTCTCTGACGGTATTTTTCCTGCTGTGCCGGTGTCAGTGGTTTATAGCGCATCTTAAGTTCCATCGCCTGATAAACATATTTTCCTTCACTAAACCACAGAATTAGATCATCACATTCTTCCAAGCACTCCGCTGTCATTCCCGCTTCATGGTATAATTTAGCAAGTTCAAATGCCCATTTCTCAACATATTCTGATTTTTTAAAATTTACGAGAGCATCTATCTGCTGCGACAGTGGTGCTTTCTGTGCTCTTAAAATTTTATATTTCAAGATAAACTGATTCGGATCCTTTGGCGCAAGCTGAACAAATTCTTCGTAACAATCTGTTGCTTCATTAATATCATTCATCTTTAATGCAAGAATTCCTAAACGATATATAATTTTTCTGCTTCCCGGAGATCTGTCATATGCAACAAACAGCACGTCCCTGCTCTTTTGATACTCCCCATTATTTTCATATATTTCACTGACTGAGCAAAGCATAGATGCATTCTTTACTCTTCGCCAGTCTATCGTATCAGCTATTTCCATTGCTTTCTTGTACGCTTTCTTATCCATATAAGACAACATCTGTTCTGTTTTTACCCGATATTCATATTTATCCACTGATTTCACCTCTACAAATCATCTGCTTTTATTCCTATAAAAATTCATCCAATATGAGAATATAATTATAGTAAGTTTACCACAGGGGAATATCAATGTCAAAAAATAACGGTTATAATTTTTAAAATTATAACCGTTATTGTAATATTCAATTAATATTTTTTTAATATTTATCGGAGGAATCTATCAATTCCTGTTACCTTTTATATTATATTTAAATAATAAGTCAAAGTTATGATTTCATATTCTTCACTATCATTTACATATTAGGCATCCTTCTCCGTTATTGTATCTATATCGTTTCTGATTGACATCTTACTTGGATATTATTTCTATAACCTCTTTAAAGATGCGAATATACTTATGATAGTCTTAGCTAATGTTTCTTTACACATCGTCTAAGTTATTCTTTGATTTATTGTGGTATTGTCTTTTCAATATGTTTGTAAATACTTATCTGAGAATCTTTTTAATCCAATAATTTCTCTCCGAATTAGCTGATTATTCTACTTTGATTTGGATTATAATCTATGGTAAAGGCTTTCACTACAGGAACTTGTATTTACCATACCACTCACATATTGAATTGTCTGCTCTACATCCAACGGTCAAAGCCTCCTTCCATTATATTCCAATCAAATCTACTTTTCTTTTTCTTACTTGAAAACTATTCCATTTCCTTTTCAGATTTATCATTCTTCCTCTTTTTAATTCCTTCTTGTTACTTCCTTTCTCGTCAGAAATAACTTTGAATTTTGTTCCCGGAAGCTATTCTTCTTACTTGAAAATTGAAGTGTTTCCGTTTCGGAAATTATTGAATTAGTTTTCTTTGATTAGGTTGACTTTATAATAGCATTTGATTTTTATTTTGTCAATACTATTTTGAAGTATTTTTATTTTTATTTGTTATATTATTCATTTTATAGTAATTTTCTGTTAATTAGCTATGGAAGCACTATATCGTCAACTTTCTTATATGTCGGTATTTGATATGATTCGATTACATTCCCCCCTACGATATATAAACGTTCTCCTGAATAAAGCCCCTTGACGTCCATCCATGATGTATTGTTGATCTCTTCTTCCATAACTTTTTCAAATCCGACTTCCGAATGATAATTAAACACATAGTATTTCTCATTCTCGCCATATGTCGGGAATCCAATCATATTCTTTTCTTCATCAATAAGAACCGCTTTATAGTCATAAAGCGCAGCGCTTCCATACACATTTTCCAGAACTGTCTTATGAATTTCTTTCACATCTGCCGGATTTGAAATATCAAACATAGAAATCTTCACTCCATTTGTTGTTACACCAGATTCATCTACATCCATCCCGATACCAAGCAATAATCCTTCTCCATACGGATGCAGATACTCTGAAAATCCAGGAATCTTTAGACTTCCAATCAGTTTTGGATTCGTTGGATCAGATAAATCTGCTGAAAACAACGGATCTGTTTCCTTGAATGTTACAAAATAAGCAGTATCTCCCATGAATCTTGCTGAATAAATCCTCTCTCCCGGAGCAATTCCTTCAATACTTCCAATGATCTTCAAATTCTGATCCAACACATAAAGCGCATTACTTTCTTCTGCTTCTACCGCTGTCTCTTCTTCCAATTCGCGAAGAAGCGGTTCTGCACGACTTACCTGATCATCTTTTATTACAACCATACGAAGGTATCCATTATATTCGTCAATTGAAAACGAATCTTCCAATCTTCCGTCCACATTAGCCGCTGCCTTACCATCAAGCTTTCCATCTTCATAAGAAATCTTTCTAATACATGTAGAAATTGCTCCTTCTTCATCCCTAGACGCCTCACAAAGATAAATATGATCGGAACTTACATATGTCATTCCTCCATTATGGAAAATCCCCTTGCTATCTACAATATTATTTGGTTCTTCCAGATTAATTGATGATGCGACATAATACATATTTCCGTTCTCTTCCAATGGCAGCAAAATTTTATTTGGTTCAATAAGTTTTTCTCCCACTTCCGGAACATACAACTCCGATTCATTTTTCTTACAATCTGCTGATGCATAGAAATTACTGAATACATATAAATATCCATCAGAAATTCTTGAGCTGTCATAACTTCCGGACTGTGTTACTCGTCCGATCTTTTTTACATTTTCTCGATCCTGAATATCATAAGTCAAAACACATGTCTTTTCCTGATAAATAGAATCCTCGGCTTCTTCCTGTATAACACCAAGCACGATCAGATGTTTTCCCTGTACATAAAGTTCTGCTCCCTGCATCCCTTTCTCAAGATTAATCGTTGCTACTGATTTCATCTCTTCTTCACGAATATCGACAATATTAATCTGTGCCAGTGTATCTTTCAGAATATATAGAAATTCTCCGTCCGTCTTCACGATGTCACCTTCTGCAACACCTTCTGTCCTTACATTCGTATCAGAATATCCCTGACCTTTCGGTGCTGAGTCTGTATTCTCGGCAATTGCTGCTCCATCTTCCCTCTGCGCACTAGAATAAAGACTCGTATCAGATGCAAAAGATTCATTTACTTTTTCCATTTGTTCCGCATTCGCCTGAATATAGTTATAAACTTTATCATAATTCTCTGCATATAGAATAGATGCCTTGTCTTCTCTTCTTCCATTGTCAAGTCCCGGAACATAATCTGACACAAGCTCCGCTGTCCGATCTACTTTCAACGCCGATGCCGCTGCTCCGATAACTGACAGAAATACAACTGCTGCCGCTGCTCTTGTATATGCTCGCTTCCAATGAAATGTTTTCTTTGGTTTCTTTTGTTCCAATTGATGATCTCTCAGCATCTTTTCAATATTCTCAGGCTTAAGCGATTCCGGTACTTCTGTATTCTGTGTCATATAATCCAAATTCTCTACAATCTTCTTCTCATTATTATCCATCCTTCAAACCTCCTTTAAAACTTCAGCTTCTTAGAAAGCTTGTCAAGTGCCCGACTTCTCTTAGAACGAACTGTATTAGAATTAATTCCAAGCATTTGTCCAAGTTCCAAACTCGTATAGCCTCCAAATACAGTTAGTCCCACAATTTCTCTCTCTTCCTCTGAAAGTTCCTGAAATGCATTCTTCACATCATATGCCTGTGCATAATCCGGATGCTCTGACTCTTCCGGCCGCTCTTCAATCGGTCTTTCTACCTTCTGACGCAATTTTTTATTACAAATGTTCACAAGAATCTTAAAAATCCATGCATGAAATGCCTTCTCATTTCTTAATTGCGGAAGATTCTCATATGCCGCAATTACCGTCTCGCTTACCACATCTTCCGCATCCTGCTTATGTCCCATTGTATACAGCGCAAATCGGTATAAATCTATATAAATCTGCTCATATAATTCTGCAAAAGCTTCTGTACTGCCTTTCTTTGCTCGCTTAACAAGAAATACATTCGTCTCTTGATTAATTTCATACATAAAAATCCCCCTTTCATTACTCTGTCATACATATAGAGTAACAAAAAGGGGACAATGTTGCACAAAATATTAAAATTTTATATTTTATTTATCCGCGATAATAATTGATCAGGCATCCCTTTAAGATAATCTCTCGTTCATTATCTGTCAGTTCTCCCATTGTCAGCTGAATTTCTTTCAGTTCTGTACCAACCACATACGCTTTTACTAATATTTCTTTTTCTTCGATAACTCTGCGGATTTCCGGCACATAAATATAATCTCCGTTCCGAAATGATAGCTCAGTATCTTTCTCTCCTGTAAGGAATGGCAGCATTCCCCAGTTGATCAGATTGGACCGATAGCGCTTTGTTGCGTATTCATTTGCAATATTCGCCCATCCTCCGAGCACCTTCTGACAAGAAGCTGCCTGTTCACGGGCAGACCCGTCTCCCGGTTTTACCGCAAAAATTGTACTTCCAATTCCAAGATTTCCTTCTCCTGCTTCTGGAAATCTTTCCTTAACCTTAGCCATTACCGGCTTTAATTCTTCCAGTACTTCCAACGGGCAGCTTCCTGCTTCAATCGCTTTTTGTGCTGCCTGCACTGTTTTCGCACGTCCTACATATTCCGGATCTTTTCTGGACAGAGCAAATTCTGCAAGTCCAAGCGGATTTGAACGATAAGAGGACGTCTCGCCGGATGGAATCAACTCATCTGTTGTCGTGACCGGATCATGTATCTCAGATACCACTTTTAACAATAGATTTTCCGGAAGCTCCGGCATTTCCGGCCAATCTTTAATATTAGGCCCGAATTTAATCTCCACGGATGGATCTGCTTCTCCATGGCTGTCAAATACTCTGTTTGCATAAATTGTTTTATCAAAATAGTATTTGCGCTGTTTGTATTCGATATCAAAATCTGTTGCCGGTGTCAAATAGCCCTGATTTGCGGCAGTTGCTGCAATAGATCTTGCATCCATAAGTGCAACTGAAGCTATCTGACCATTCTGAAGTTTAGATCCCTCCCTATTCGGGAAATTTCTCGTAGAATGGCGAACACTAAAGGCACCATTGGCAGGTGTATCTCCTGCTCCAAAACAAGGACCGCAAAATGCTGTTTTTAATACAGCTCCCGCTGCCATCAATTCCGCCGCCGCACCATTTTTAACTAATTCCATATAAATTGGCATGCTTGCAGGATACACGCTAAATGTAAATTCATCACAGCCGATATTTCTGCCGCGAACAATATCTGCTGCTGCACAAATATTCTCAAAACCGCCTCCGGCACATCCCGCAATGATTCCCTGCTCCACATATAGTTTTCCATTGCGGATTTTGTCCTGAAGCGAATACGCTACTGCCCCTTCAAGACTCACAAGCGCATTTTTCTCTACCTCGTGGAGAATATCATCCAGATTTTGATTCAGTTCTTCAATCGTATATGTATTGCTTGGATGGAACGGCATTGCAATCATCGGCCGGATACTTCCAAGATCTACATAGACAGCTCCGTTATAGTAAGCAATTTCCCCAGGTTCCAACTGCCGATAGTCTTCCGTTCTTCCATGAATGTCATAAAATTCCCGAATAACATCATCTGTTTTCCAAATAGAAGACAGGCAAGTTGTCTCTGTTGTCATAACATCTATTCCGATTCGGAAATCTGCACTTAACTTTTCTACTCCGGGACCGACAAACTCCATTACTTTATTATTGACATAACCATTTTTAAATGTTGCGCCAATAATTGCTAACGCAACATCCTGTGGACCAACGCCTTTGATCGGCTCACCATCCAGATATACAGCAATCACTTCCAGGCGTTTGATATCATATGTTTTATTTAAAAGCTGTTTTACAAGCTCCGGTCCCCCTTCTCCCATCGCCATCGTACCGAGTGCTCCGTATCTCGTATGGCTGTCCGAGCCGAGAATCATTTTCCCGCCTCCTGCAAGCATCTCTCTGGCAAACTGATGAATGACCGCTTGATGCGGCGGCACATAGACACCACCGTATTTCTTTGCACATGTCAGTCCAAACATATGATCATCTTCATTAATCGTACCACCTACCGCACAGAGACTGTTATGACAATTTGTCAATACATACGGCATCGGAAATCGCTCAAGCCCGGATGCTCTTGCTGTCTGGATAATTCCGACAAAAGTAATATCATGCGATGTCAGTTTATCAAACCGAATCCGGAGATGTTCCATATTCCCAGACAGATTATGTGCTTCCAAAATCCGATAAGCAATTGTTTCTTTTTCCGCTTCGCTCTGTGATACAGATTTTCCTGTTCGCTGTTTTAATAACGCTCCGATATTCGGTCTGTCTTCAAGTAACTCTGTTCCGTTTACTAAATATACACCGTTTTTATATAAATTGACCATGCAAACAACCTCCTGTCTTATCTATTTTCTGATTCTTTTCATTTTAGCACAGCAAATTATCAAAGACAAGTAATTCTTGTTGTCGCACACAGCTTATTATTCTCTCTGTTTTAAGAATTTCAAATGCTCAGAAACCATCATCGCAATCTTAAATGTCAAAGCATCATCAAACGTTCTTACGTCAAGCCCTGTCATTTTCTGTATCTTTTCTAATCGATATACCAGAGTATTTCGGTGCAGATATAACTGTCTTGCTGTCTCTGAAATATTTAGATTATTTTCAAAAAACTTATTAACTGCTGCGATTGTTTCTTCATCAAACTGATCTACACATTTACCTTCAAATACTTCCTGAAGATACATTTCACAGAGTGATACCGGAAGCTGATAGATTAAACGTCCGATTCCAAGCTCGTTATAGGCAAGAACACTTCTCTCTGCATAGAAAATCCTTCCAACATCCAGCGCCATTCCTGCTTCCTTGTATGACTTAGAAACATCTTTCAGTTCATTTACAATCGTTCCATATGCAACACGCACATTTACCATCGCTTCTGTTTCCATCATATCTACAATTGTTTTTGCAATTTTCAAAAGAGCCTCGTATCCTTCTGATTCTTCAAGCGCCTTGATTAAAATCATGCTTCCTTCACTAACTGCTGTCACGAAATCTTTCGTATCTCCGGCATAGATTCCCCGAAGCATTTCCATGACCATTGCATCATCTGATGTCTTTGGTTCAATCAAAAAAACAGCTCTTTTTGTATCACTCTCTACATGAAGCCGCTTTGCCTGATTATAAATATCCGCAAGCAAAAGATTATCCAAAAGCAAATTTTGAATAAATCTGTTCTTATCCAAATGTTCCTTGTATGCCTGCTGCAGATTTTCAAGCTGACTGACAGCCATCTCTCCAACTAACTGACAGTCTCCTTTGTAGTCTTTCAAAGCCAAAATCTGTACCGGAACTCCTTCATCTGATACAACGAAATAAACGTTTTTATCGACAGACTTCATTGTCAACCACGCAACATCTTCAATAACTTCCTGTACTTCCCGGCTCATTACAGCTGTTGTATTTTCAACACCTGCAATACATTTTCCCTCCATATTCCAGACAGAACACTGTGCCCCTGAAATTCTTTCAATATCTTTAATAATTTTATGCAATACTTGATTTGATAACAATGATTTTCTTCCTCCGTACACGAAAGACGGAGCTCATCGCTCCGTCTCCCATTTTCTATTGTATATTAAAGTCTCTTTAATAATTCTTCCCGTTCTTTTTCAAATCCAGGTTTTCCAAGAAGCGCAAACATATTTTTCTTGTAGCTTTCTACTCCCGGCTGATTAAATGGATTCACACCTGAAATATATCCGCTGACACCACATGCAAATTCAAAGAAATAGAAAAGCTGTCCAAGATAAAATTCATTCTGTTCCGGAACATTTACCATAAGATTCGGAACAGATCCGTCTGTATGCGCAAGGATTGTACCATTCATTGCACTCTTATTCACGAAATCGATGCTCTTTCCTGCCAGATAATTCAAGCCGTCTAAATCTTCTTTTTCTTCCTGAATATACAACTCTTCCTGTGATTTTTCCACATTTACAACAGTTTCAAACATAATACGAGAACCATCCTGAATAAACTGTCCCATAGAATGAAGGTCTGTTGTCAGGTCCACTGCTGCCGGGAAGATACCTTTCTGATCTTTTCCTTCGCTTTCTCCATAGAGCTGTTTCCACCATTCACTTACATAATGAAGACTTGGTTCATAATTCGCCAGAACTTCTACCGATTTTCCTTTGCGGTGTAAAATGTTACGGATTGCTGCATATTTCAGTGCATCATTTTCTTCAAATGGTTTTTCCAATGCAAGTTCTCTTCCCGATGCAGCGCCTTCCATTAACTTCTCAATATCAGCTCCACTAACTGCGATTGGAAGCAAACCTACTGCTGTCAGCACAGAAAAACGTCCTCCGACATCGTCCGGTACAACAAAGCTCTCATATCCTTCCTCTGTTGCAAGTCCCTTCAATGCTCCACGCGCTTTATCTGTTGTCGCATAAATTCTTTTTGAAGCTTCCGCTTTTCCATACTTCTTCTCTAATAGCTCTTTAAAAATACGGAATGCAATCGCCGGCTCTGTTGTTGTTCCTGATTTGGAAATAATATTCACAGAGAAATCACGATCTCCAATTACATCGATTAAATGTTTGATATATGTACTGCTAATACTATTACCTACGAAATAAATCTCCGGTGTCTTACGAATTTCTTTTGAAACCATATTATAAAAATTGTGTCTCAAAAATTCAATTGCAGCTCTTGCTCCAAGATAAGAACCGCCAATTCCAATAACAACGAGCACTTCTGAATCCTGTTTGATCTTCTCAGCTGCCGCCTGAATTCTTACGAATTCCTCTTTGTCATAATCAACCGGCAGGTCAATCCATCCAAGAAAATCATTGCCGGCTCCCTCTCTTGACAGAAGAAGTTTCTTTGCTTCCTCTGCTAATGCTTTCATGCTATCTACTTCATGTTCGCCGATAAATGTATTCGCTTTTGCATAATCAAATGTTACTTTTGCCATAGATCTACACTCCTTTTTATCTCTGATCCGGATATCCTATCTTCTGAAGAAATACAATATCACAGTAAGAAGTTGTAAAAACCCTTACTGTGATATATTTTAGCAAACCCTTATTCGTTTCGCAAGGCAGACATCTGAATTTATGTACGCTGCGCTAAAAATTCTTCCAAAATCTCCCGAATCATTGCTTCTCTCGGTACTGCATCAGCCTCTGCTTCGATCCGCTCCTTCTCTTCTGTCAGAACTCTATCTGATGTTTCCATCTGCAAATTCATTTCTGCAGTTGTTTTTGCAAGTGCTTCCTGTATCTGTACTGCCTCCGCAGATATCTCCTCTGTGCTGCTCTCTTCTTTTGTATCTGCCATGGGCTCACAAAGAAAAATTTCTCCATTCTTCTCGACGTCTTCACTCACAAGCTGCTCATGCTCACAAGAAGAGCGTGATGCTGTCTCTTTTTGATATAGCTTTTCATACCGATGTGCACAAACATTTTCCAGATAATCTATCATATATGTTTTAGAAGATTTTAGCAGATATTTCTCATCAGTTGTGATATGTAAAAGAAACAAGAGCACCATCAGCACTGCACCGCTTCCTGCATATCGATAAATCGCTTCTCCCATACCATACACAGAATAATGCATCCACGCACCGAGCACACCGAGCAATGAACTCATCCACATTGTCTGCTTTTGTATCTGCTGCCATGTATGCAGACGAAACCCTAAAATCCGATATTCGAAAACATACTTGTCCACAAACGCCCCAACATTCTGTACCTTATCACTAATCATACAGGCATGTTCGTATTTTGCTCTCATTAGTTTCATTAGCTTATGTGTACTCTTATTCATGTTTCCAGATGCACGCACAAGTCTCTTCAGTGCAAATTGAGAAACCAGTTTACTGCAAACGCCTATTGCAGCCACAACTCCCATTACATAGAACATTACATTATAATCTACCATTGTTCGTAACATTGTAATTGTTCCCTCCTTCTTTACTTCTCTGTGTTTCACTGTGCACACATTATATCGCAAAAAAGAAAGAAAGGAAGTCTAAATCGTTCGCCACATTTCTACATTCAACTAACTGCTTTTTGTCGCATCTTATCAAATAATATTTTTCATACTAGCCAAGTTTTTTCAAAAGACATTTCACAAGCCTTACAGAATGGATAATTGCCTTCGCTTCAAACTCCGGATAATCTACCTCTGCACTATTGTCGGCTTTATCCGAAATTGCACGAATTATGACGCACGAAACTTTATTCAAGTATGCCGCATGTCCAATCGCAGCTCCTTCCATCTCTGTACACTTCGCTCCAAAGAGAGACACAAGTCTTTCTTTAACTGCATTGTCAGATATAAACTGATCTCCACTGACAATCCGTCCAGTATATGTATGGATATCCGGATTTGCCTCTGTATTCGCTTCGACTGCTTTTTCTATAAGCTCTTTATCTGCTGGAAAGGAAAATACATCCATATTTGGCACTTGTCCTACCGGATCTCCAAAAGTTGATGCATCCACATCATGCTGAACCATATCAGTAGAAATAACAATATCGCCGATATCAATTGCTGCGTCCAATGATCCCGCAATACCTGTATTAATCAGCTTATCCACATGAAACTTATCTACTAAAATCTGTGCACAAATTGCAGCATTTACTTTCCCAATGCCGCTCTTTACAATTACAACATTCTGGCCACATAAATTTCCCTTATGGAAAACCATAGATGCATATTCTGTTTTTTCTTCTACATTCATATCAGAGATCAGAGTCTCGACTTCATCCTGCATTGCTCCAATAATTCCTATCATAACTTAGAATCTCCTTTTTATCTATCTCATAATTACTGCTATTATACAGACTCTCTAAGTCTTTTACAAGCAATAATGTCTGTATAAAGACAATCTCTATTAGCACTGACATTTATAGAAATTTTACATAATTGTAGCAATCCTAAAATGTCTTTGATATAATATCCTAGCAAATAAATCAGTAAATAATGGAGGATTTTATCATGGAACATATTATGGAGTACACACCAAAAGGTGTCTGCGCACGGCAGATTCTTTTTGAAATTGAAGATGATATCATTAAGTCAGTTAAATTTGTTGGCGGATGCCCGGGAAATACAGTAGGAGTTGCATCTCTTATTCAGGGAATGAATGTACATGAAGCAATTTCCCGATTAGAAGGAATTCGCTGCGGAACAAAATCAACTTCCTGTCCAGATCAGCTTGCTACAGCTTTAAAACTTGCATTAGAACAACAAGATAACAAATAAACAAAGAAGATATGTCATACAGATGTGCATATATTTGTATATATTTTATGAAAAGATACCTGTCCGTTACAAATTTCATTGTTTCGGAGAGGTGTTTTTTATTATTAGACACGAAACCTTTTAGATACGTTTACTGTATTCAAATGTTCCGCAAAGCATGGAAACTGTTTCTTTATTTCTTGTGATTCTTTTACTGAAATGCTATACTGAAGCTGATCTATAGAAGAAAAGAAATGATTTTTTAGGGGCTTTGCCCGCCGCTCTCATCTTTGCTCATTAAGAGCTGTATGGTATGTTGTTTACATATTATTATTTTTTAGTATTTGGTATAGTATGTTGTGAAAGCGGCGGGCAGAGCCCCTTGTTACAAAAATCATATTGTTGACGGGTTACTTAAATAACTTAATTGATGTGTGATAAATAATCTTGTTGATAGTTACTGAATGAGTAATTAAATGTAGAGACC
>CAUCYJ010000058.1:0-12907 GCA_958446945.1 uncultured Lachnospiraceae bacterium
AACGCATAAAAATACCCTCCTTACTGGTTAGTCCAGTAAAGAGGGTACATATCATTTAACTTGGACGTTCTTTTTTTAATCAAGAATTACTCCAGATTTTTATATGCGGTTGAAAGCATTAATTTAATACGGTTCAGCTGATTTACTTCGCTGGCACCCGGATCATAATCGATTGCAACGATATTGGAGTCAGGATGAAGACGTCTTAACTCTTTGATAACACCTTTTCCTACGATATGGTTCGGCAAGCAGGCGAAAGGCTGTGTACAGACGATGTTCTTTGTACCGCTGTGAATGAGTTCCAGCATTTCTCCGGTTAGGAACCAGCCTTCTCCGGTTTGATTTCCAAGTGATACCACTTCTTTTGCCATATTTGCCGTGTCTTTGATATGGGACGGCGGGAGAAAGTGTTTACTTTCTTTTAATGCATCACAGGCAGATTTTCGCATGGATTCCAGTACACGAATCCCAAGATTAGCTTTCCAGGCAGAAGATTTTTTCATACCAAGATGTTCGGACTTAAAATTCATATTATAGAAACTGTACAGGAAGAAATCCGTCAGATCCGGAACAACTGCCTCAGCGCCTTCTTGTTCCAGAAGCTCCACAAGATAGTTGTTTGCGACCGGAGAGAATTTGACAAGAATTTCTCCGACAATTCCTACTTTTGGTTTTTTGATATCCAGCATTGGAAGCTGATCAAATTCTTTTACAATCCGGCGGCAGAGCTGATCGAATTTTCTTTTAGAGAGATGATTGCTCTGGAGAAAATTAATACATTCCTGTTTTAACCTTTCATGGAGTGCATTGGCTGATCCTGGAATCTTTTCATAAGGGCGGGTACGATAGAGTACACGCATGAAAATGTCGCCGAGAAGCAGGGAATACACGCCTCGCAACAAGAGAGGGAGTGTAATCTGAAAACCAGGGTTATTTTCAAGACCGCTCAAATTCAATGAAATAACCGGAATATGTCCATAGCCGGCTTTGCCAAGTGCACGGCGGATAAAGCCAATGTAGTTGGAGGCACGGCAACCGCCTCCGGTCTGCGTGATGATAACCGCAAGTTTATCTGCATCGTATTCGCCGGACAGAATCGCATCCATAATCTGACCGACAACAATCAGGGATGGATAGCAGGCGTCATTGTTTACATATTTTAAGCCCGTGTTAATGGCCGCTTTATTGCTGTTTGGAAGCACTTTGATGTTATAACCGCATTTGCGAAAAGCTGGCTCTACAAGGTCAAAATGAATTGGAGACATCTGTGGACAAAGAATCGTATAATCTTTTTTCATTTCTTTTGTAAAGGGAACTTTTGTAATGGCAGTTGAATGTAGCTCTCGTGTCTCCTGTTTCTGATCCCGCACACGAATTGCAGCGAGCAGGGAACGGATACGAATTCTTGCAGCACCCAGATTATTTACTTCATCGATTTTTAAAGAAGTATAGATCTTGCCTGATCCAGTTAAAATATCGGATACCTGATCGGTTGTGACAGCATCCAGACCGCAGCCAAAAGAGTTGAGCTGAATGAGATCTAGATCATTTCTTGTCTTGACATAATTAGCGGCGGCATAAAGTCTTGAGTGGTACATCCACTGATCCATTACGAGCAACGGACGTTCTACCGGAGCTAAGTGGGAAATGGAATCCTCTGTCAAAACAGCAATATCATATGAATTAATCAGTTCAGGAATTCCGTGATTTACTTCCGGATCTACGTGATACGGACGTCCTGCAAGAACAATGCCGTGTTTATGATGTTCTTTTATGTACGCCAGTGTCTCTTCACCTTTTTTGCGGATATCATTTCTTGCATTGGAAAGTTCAGCCCAAGCTTTTGAAGCAGCTTTTCGAATTTCTTCTGCAGGAATTGAAAGAGTATTTGCTAGTTCTTTCACAAGGCAGTTTGTAAATGTTGCCTCATCTTTTAAAGAGAGGAATGGATTGAGAAAACGAACTTCTCCATTCACAATGGTGTCGATATTGTTTCGAATATTTTCTGCATAGGAAGTAACTATCGGGCAGTTATAGTGATTATTTGCATCTTCAAATTCCTGGCGTTCATAAGGAATACAAGGATAGAAGATAAAAGGCACATTCTGCCGGATTAGCCATTCTACATGCCCGTGAGCCAATTTGGCTGGATAACATTCGGATTCACTTGGAATCGACTCGATTCCCATTTCATAAATCTTATGACTGGAAGTCGGAGAAAGCAGTACCCGGTAGCCAAGTTCGGTAAAGAACGTGAACCAGAGTGGGTAATTCTCATACATATTCAAAACGCGTGGAATTCCGACAATGCCGCGCTTCGCCTCGGAAAGAGAGAGCGGTTCATAATCAAAGTAGCGGTGGAATTTGTAGTCGAATAGGTTCGGAAGTTTGTTTTGTGATTTTTCCTTGCCTAGTCCACGCTCACAGCGGTTTCCGGAAATGTAGCTCCGGCCGCCGCTGAATTTATTGACAGTCAGGCGGCAGTTGTTTGTACATCCCTTACATTTTGTCATTGTTGTTGTATAAGTAAGTGCTTCGATTTCTTTGATTGGAAGCATGGTCGTACCGGTGCATCCTTTCATTTGATAGCGTTCTCTTGCGATGAGTGCAGCGCCAAAAGCGCCCATAATACCGGCAATATCCGGGCGTACAGCATGACAGTCGGCAATACTTTCAAAACTTCGCAGGACAGCGTCGTTATAAAAAGTTCCACCCTGTACTACAATGTGAGAACCAAGTTCAGAAGCATCGGATACTTTGATTACTTTAAACAGAGCATTTTTAATAACGGAGTAGGCCAGCCCGGCAGAAATATCTGCAACAGAAGCCCCTTCTTTTTGTGCTTGTTTTACTTTAGAATTCATAAATACGGTGCAGCGCGTTCCGAGATCGATAGGATTGCGGGCAAATAGAGCTTCGTGAGCAAAATCTTCTACAGAATAGTTAAGAGATTTTGCGAAAGTTTCAATGAAAGAACCGCATCCGGAGGAACAGGCTTCATTTAACTGTACACTGTCTACTGTCTGATTTTTGATTTTAATGCACTTCATATCCTGACCGCCGATATCAAGGATACAGTCTACATCCGGCTCAAAAAAAGATGCGGCATAGTAGTGGGAGATTGTTTCCACTTCGCCTTCATCAAGCAAAAGAGCGGATTTGATTAATACTTCGCCATAGCCGGTGGAGCAGGAATGAACAATTTGTACACCATCCGGAAGATGTCGGTAAATATCTTTTATGGCAGAGATTGTTGTGCCAAGAGGATCACCGTTATTGCTTTGATAAAAAGAATACAGCAGTGTTCCGTCTTCAGCGACAAGTGCTGCTTTTGTTGTTGTAGAACCGGCATCAATTCCGAGAAAACAGTTTCCGCGATAGGTACTTAGATCCATCATTGGAACTTGGTGCCTGTCATGTCGTTTTTTAAATTCGTGATAATCTTGTTCAGAAGCAAAAAGAGGCTGGAGGCGCTCTACTTCAAATTCCATTTCGATTCGGTTTGCAAGTTTATCTCTTAACTCCAACAGAGATGTCACAACATCTTTTTTGGAGTTCAAGGCAGATCCGATGGCGGCAAAGAGATGAGAATAAGTTGGAATAATTGTATGCTCCTCATCAAGGTTCAGCGTACGGACAAATGCTTCCCGAAGTTCTGAAAGAAAATGCAATGGTCCGCCGAGAAAAGCAACATGACCACGGATAGGCTTGCCGCAGGCGAGTCCGCTGATCGTCTGGTTGACAACTGCCTGAAAAATAGAGGCAGATAAGTCTTCTTTTGTGGCGCCTTCGTTAATCAAAGGCTGGATGTCTGACTTTGCAAAAACACCGCAGCGTGCCGCAATGGTATAAAGGGCTTTATAATGTTTGGCATATTCATTTAGTCCGGTGGCGTCTGTCTGAAGAAGAGAAGCCATCTGATCGATAAATGAACCGGTACCGCCGGCACAGATTCCGTTCATACGTTGCTCGACATTTTTTCCCTCAAAATAAATAATCTTGGCGTCTTCACCGCCAAGTTCAATGGCAACATCTGTCTGAGGCGCGTAATCCTGCAAGGCAGAAGATACGGCAATTACCTCCTGAACAAAAGGAACCCCGAGATGCTTTGCCAGGGTTAAACCTCCTGAACCGGTGATCATCGGGGATACTTTGACAGAACCGACAGTATAGAGTGCCCGTCCCAGGAGATCTGAGAGGGTTTCCTGAATATTGGCATAATGCCGTTCATAGTCAGAAAAAAGTATTTCGTTATGGTCGTTTAATACAGCAATTTTAACAGTGGTGGAGCCGATGTCAATTCCTAGTGTATACAAATCTTTTTGACGCATGCTGTCACTCCTTTATCTTAATAATGTAATGTCACTACTTATTTAATATGCTTTGCATACCAACGTACATTATACGACAGAAAGGTAAAAAACACAATTTCCAAATAGCTAAAAAGATTGTTAAATATTATGAACAAATTGTGAAATGTGACATTTTTTGACGAAGGTTGGAAAAGAGAATTTAATATTTTCTAAAAAAGAAATAAACATCAGGCTTCAAATTGACAAACGTCAAAGGAAAAGTTACAATGTGTACATTATCATATATAAAAAATGAAAAGGGGAAGAATTGTATGAACTGGTTGAATAAACTGGAAAGAAAATTTGGAAAGTACGCCATTCCGAATTTAACATTCTATCTGATTGCATGTTATGTACTTGGTTTTGCCATTTCCGTGTTTATGCCGAATATGTTTTCGTATCTGACGCTGGAGCCAGCGTTGATTCTCAGAGGACAGGTTTGGAGGATTGTAAGCTGGGTGCTGATTCCGCCATCAAGTTTTGATCTCTTTACGATCATTATGCTGCTGTTTTACTATTCACTTGGAAAGACATTGGAGCAGACATGGGGAACTTTCCGGTATAATGTATATATTTTCTCGGGAATTATCTTTACGGTAATTGGTGCATTTGTGCTATATGGAATCTTTTCAATACTTGTTCCGAGATTTGCAGGAGTTGGAGGCATTATGGGAGCTTTCTTCTCGACGTATTACATTAATATGTCTATTTTCCTTGCATTTGCAGCAAGTTATCCGGAGATGCAGGTACTGCTTTATTTTGTGATCCCGATTAAGATGAAGTGGATGGGGATTCTGTATTTCGTGCTGATCGGATATGATTTCTTAAGAGGAGGCTGGCCAACGAAGGTTGTTATTTTAGCGTCGCTTCTGAACTTTATTGTATTTTTCTTATCAACAAGAAATCTTTCTCCATATAATCCGAAAGAAATACAGAGAAAACGCAAATTTCAGCAGGAAATGAAGCGATCAGCGCCGTCAGGAGACGGGCCGCGGCATCGCTGTGCAGTATGCGGCAGGACAGAGCTGGATGATCCGAATCTGGAATTCCGCTATTGCTCAAAGTGTAATGGCAATTATGAATATTGCCAGGACCATTTATTCACACATGAACATAAAAAATAACTAGGAGTGCTACTGATGAAGAAAGAACCATTTGTGACGAAAGAACAGATTGAAGAGATTGTAAAGACATATCCGACGCCATTTCATCTGTATGATGAGAGGGGAATCCGGAAGAATATGCAGGCATTAAGAGATGCATTTGCCTGGAACCCAGGATTTCGGGAATATTTCGCGGTGAAAGCAACGCCAAATCCATATCTGATGCAGATTTTGCGTGAGTATGGCTGTGGCTGTGACTGCTCTTCTTATACAGAATTGATGCTTTCGGAAGCGATCGGAGCAACCGGCGAAGACATTATGTTTTCATCTAATGCGACGCCGGCAGAGGAATTTGCTTATGCGGCGAAGCTTGGAGCGACGATCAACCTGGATGATTTTACCCATATTCAATTTTTAGAAGATACGATTGGCTATATCCCGAAAAAAATCAGCTGCAGATTCAATCCGGGCGGATTGTTCCAGATCAGTAATGATATTATGGATAATCCGGGAGACTCTAAATATGGAATGACAACAGAGCAGTTGTTTGAAGCGTTTCGGATACTGAAGGCAAAGGGCGCAGAAGAATTTGGAATTCACGCCTTTCTGGCAAGTAATACGGTGACGAACGAATACTATCCGATGCTGGCAAGAGTGTTGTTTAAACTGGCAGTACAGCTCCGGAAAGAAACGGGAGCGCATATCTCATTTATCAATTTATCAGGCGGTATCGGGATTCCGTATACACCGGATCAGGAACCGAATGATATCAGAGTGATTGGAGATGGGGTGCGCAGAGTATACGAGGAAGTGCTTGTTCCGGCAGGAATGGGAGATGTGGCAATTTATACAGAACTGGGGCGTTTTATGATGGGACCGTATGGTTGTCTTGTAACGAAAGCTGTCCACGAAAAGCATATCTATAAAGAGTATATAGGTTGTGATGCTTGTGCGGTGAATCTTATGCGACCGGCTATGTATGGAGCTTATCATCATATTACAGTTGCTGGGAAAGAACGCCATGTCTGTGATCATAAGTATGATATTACGGGCTCTCTTTGTGAGAATAATGACAAGTTTGCCATTGACCGGATGCTGCCAAAGATTGAAATCGGCGATTATCTGATTATTCATGATACAGGCGCACATGGATTTTCGATGGGTTATAACTACAATGGAAAGTTAAAGTCAGCAGAACTTCTTTTGAAAGAGAACGGAGAAGTACAACTAATCCGAAGGGCAGAAACGCCGGCAGATTATTTTGCAACATTTGATTGCTTTGAGATTGGAAAGAAATTATTGGGATAGAATGAAAACTGTCTTTAATAGAGAAAAAAAGCTTTTTCAAAAAATAAAAATGAAAAATTTTGAAGAAAAAGCTTGCATTTATCATAAAACCATGATATGATAAAAAACGGTTGAGAAACCGGCCGGTGTGTCGGAATGGCAGACGAGGCAGACTCAAAATCTGTTGTGGGCAACCACGTGCGGGTTCAAGTCCCGCCGCCGGCATAAGAGAAGTATCGCGTATGCGGTACTTTTTTTGTTGCCTGGATTTTCGATAATCGTGTTTTCATTGACTCTAAAATATGATATCATAAATGAGTATGAGAATGTACGGGCTTTTGCCGTCAGGACAGGAGTGTATCAATGAACGAAAAAATTTTATTAATCGATGGACATAGTATATTAAACCGGGCTTTTTTTGGTGTACCGGATTTGACTAATGATGAAGGACTACATACAAATGCGATATATGGATTTTTGAATATTTTATTTAAAGTTCTGGATGAAGAGCAGCCAGAGTATCTGACTGTTGCGTTTGACGTGCATGCGCCTACGTTTCGACATGAGATGTACGATGCATATAAAGGAACGAGAAAACCAATGGCAGAGGAACTGCGTCAGCAAGTACCGATCATGAAAGAAGTATTAAATGCTATGGGGATTCGCGTGATCGAGAAGGCCGGGTTAGAGGCGGATGATTTGATTGGAACACTGTCAAAACGCTGCGAAGAGAATGGGATGGAAGTGACTGTTCTTTCCGGAGACAGGGATTTGCTGCAGCTTGCTACGAATCGGGTAAAAATCCGGATTCCAAAAACAAAGCAGGGACGCACAGAGGTGGAAGATTATTATGCGGCGGATGTGAAAGAACGTTATCAGGTAACTCCGAAAGAATTTATCGATGTAAAGGCACTGATGGGAGATACATCGGATAATATTCCGGGAGTTCCGAGTATTGGAGAAAAGACTGCTACAAAAATTATTGTAGAATATGGAAGTATTGAAAATGCGTATGCACATGTCAGTGAACTGAAGCCGCCGCGGGCATCAAAAGCTCTTCAGGAGCATTACGATCTGGCAGAAATGAGCAAGACGCTGGCGACAATCTGCCTGGATGCGGATTTGGAGTATGAGATAGAAGAAGCCAGAATTGGCAATCTCTTTACATCGGAGGCATATGAATATTTTCGGAAGCTTCAGTTTAAAAATCTGTTGGCAAAGTTTGAAGCAGAGGTTCCGGTAAATGAAGTGGAAAAACATTTCCTTGAAGTAACAGAAAGAGAAGAACTTCGAAATGTGCTTGAAAAGGCAAACGAAGCAGAATGGATCGGCATTTCTCTTGAGAAAGATGAAGAACATTCTTTACCGCTCTTTGCAGACATGGGTGGTTATAGTGCAGCTGCAATTGCATTCGGAGATACGGAAGTCTATCGAATTTCGGCAGGCAGAGGGATTACGATGGAGATGATCTATGAGGCATTTTCTGAATTGGAGAAGGCAGGAAAGAAAATAGCATTGTTTGATCTGAAGAAGCTTCTGAAGGAAATGAAGGTGAGCCGGACTGCATGTGTTTTTGACGTTCATATTGCGACATATCTTTTGAATCCATTGAAAAATTCATATGGATTTGAAGAAATTGCGGAAGAATATTTACATCTTTCTGTCAGCGAGAAAACAAAGAGAGAAGATCGGACATGTTATGAGGCCTATGCTGCGTATGAACTTGCACCGGTTTTGCAGAAACGGCTGAAAGAAGAACAAATGGAAAAGCTGTATGAAGAGATCGAACTGCCGCTTGTCTTTGCGCTGAACGATATGGAAGAAGCAGGCGTTCGTGTAAAAGCCGAGGAATTAAAAGCATACGGAGAAGCTTTGACAGGAAGGATCGAGGAACTGGAAAAAGTAATTTGGGAAATGGCGGGAGAACAGTTTAATATCAATTCGCCAAAACAGTTGGGGGCAATTTTATTTGAAAAACTTCAGTTGCCACATGGGAAGAAAACAAAAAGCGGATACTCGACAGCAGCAGACATTTTGGAAAAGCTTGCAGGCGAATATCCAATCGTGGCATCGGTTCTTGAGTATCGACAGATAACAAAGCTAAAATCTACTTATGCAGACGGTCTGGCAGGGTTTATTGGAGAAGACGGGCGAATTCATGGAAAATTCCACCAAACTGTTACAGCCACTGGGCGGATCAGTAGCACGGACCCGAATCTTCAGAATATTCCGGTGCGAATGGAGCTGGGAAGACGGATCCGGAAAGTATTTGTCCCACAGGAAGGGTGCATTTTTGTAGATGCGGACTACTCGCAGATTGAACTTCGGGTGTTGGCACATTGTTCAGGGGATCAGGCACTGATTGATGCATATAGGGAGGCGAAAGACATTCATAGAACGACTGCCTCTCAAGTATTCCATACACCGTTTGAGGAAGTGACAGAATTGCAAAGAAGAAATGCCAAAGCGGTTAATTTTGGGATTGTATATGGGATTAGTTCTTTTGGATTAAGTCAGGATTTGAGTATTACGCGAAAGGAAGCGGCAGAATATATTGAGCGCTATTTTGAAACTTATCCCGGAATTAAGAAATTTCTGGATGATGCGGTGGCTCATGCAAAAGAAAAAGGATATGTAACAACATTATTTGGAAGAAAACGTCCAATTCCGGAATTAAAGTCTTCTAATTTTATGCAACGAAGTTTTGGTGAGCGTGTAGCTATGAATTCTCCAATCCAGGGAACGGCGGCGGATATTATGAAGATAGCTATGATTGGGGTAAATGAATCATTGCGAAAAGAAAAACTGCGGTCTAGAATTGTTCTGCAGGTTCATGATGAATTGTTGATTGAGACGTTTGCGGAAGAAGAAGAAGAAGTGAGAGAAATTTTAGAAAGAGAAATGGAGCAGGCTGTTTCGCTGAGTGTTCCGCTCGTCATCGATGTGCAGACCGGTGAGAACTGGTATGACGCTAAATAATAAAGAGATACAAAATCAAAAAGAGAATTTTAGAAGAACTCAATCGCAGGAAACAAAGGAAGACGGAAAAATGAAAATTATCGGAATTACGGGAGGCGTAGGATGCGGAAAGAGTAAAGTGCTTTCCTGGTTTCAGGCATTACCGGATACGAAAGTATACGAGGCAGATCAAATTGCGCATTTGCTCCAAGAACCGGGAGCATGTTGTTATAAAGAAATTGTTGCGGAATTTGGCACACGAATTTTGAAAGAAGATAGAAAGATCGATCGAAAAATACTTGGAAGTGTTGTGTTTTCGGATGCAATAAAGCTGGAAAGATTGAATCAGATCGTTCATCCGAAAGTGAAACAATATGTGAAAAAATGTATCCGGGAAGAAAAAACTGCCGGAACAAGATTGTTTGTGTTGGAGGCTGCACTGCTTTTGGAAGATGGATACAAAGAAATCTGTGATGAGATCTGGTATATTTACGCGCGTGAGGAAATAAGGCGGGAGCGTCTGAAAATATCTCGGGGATATTCGGATGAAAAAATAACTTCCATGATTCAGATGCAGAAAAGTGAGAATGAATTTCGCGAGGGTTGCGACAGAACGATTGATAACAGCAGTTTGTGGAAAGAGACTTGCAGTCAGTTAAAAAATGCGTTAGAATCAGTATGTTAAAGAAATAGATGATACAATCAGGAGATAGATAACATGAGAATGTGCAGCATTGCCAGCGGAAGCAGCGGCAACTGTATCTATGTAGGAAGTGAATCCACACATTTACTTGTAGATACGGGAATCAGCAAGAAACGAATTGAAGAAGGGTTAAAAGAACTGGATGTAAAGGGAAATGAGTTGAATGGGATTCTGATTACCCATGAACACTCTGATCATATTCAGGGGCTTGGCGTATTTAGCCGTAAATATGAGATTCCGGTTTATGCAACAAGGGGAACAATTGAAGGGATTCGTCAGAGCAAGTCTCTTGGAAAGCTGCCGGAAGGATTGCTTCGCGAAATACAGATTGACCATCCATTTTCCATAGGAAATATTGAAGTGAATCCGTTTCGGATTTCCCATGATGCTAAAGAACCGGCGGCATATCGTTTCGCAAGTGGCAGCAAGTCAGTGGCAGTAGCGACCGATATGGGGATTTATGATGACTATACAGTGGAACATTTAAGAGATCTGGATGCAATCCTTCTTGAAGCAAATCACGATATCCATATGTTGGAAGTTGGTGTCTACCCATATCATTTGAAACGGCGTGTGGCAGGTGATAAGGGACATTTATCCAATGAAACATCGGGACGCCTGCTTTGCGATATTTTGAATAATCATATGAAGAGCATTATATTGGGGCATTTGAGCAAAGAGAATAATTATGAACAGCTTGCATATGAGACAGTGAAGCTTGAAGTGACACTGGGAGATAATCCTTACCGGGGGGAAGAACTTCCTATCACAGTGGCAAAAAGGGATCAGATCTCAGAAAGTGTAATGATTTAATGAGGTAAATAATATGGGGAAAATAGCAATTGTTACGGACAGCAACAGCGGAATTACACAAAAAGAAGGGCGAGAACTTGGGATTACTGTCCTTCCAATGCCATTTTTTATTGACGGAGAACTGTTTTTAGAAGATATTACGCTGACGCAGGAAGAATTCTATGAAAAATTAACAAATGATGCGGAAATTACCACATCCCAACCGTCTCCGGGAGATGTAATGGAACTTTGGAATGAATTGCTGCGTACGCATGAGGAAGTGCTTCATATTCCGATGTCAAGTGGGTTGAGCAGCTCCTGTGAGACGGCTATGAGTCTTGCGATGGAAGAAGAATATGCAGGGAGAGTGCATGTTGTAAATAATCAGCGCATTTCTGTAACACAGCGTCAGTCGGTACTGGATGCAATGCAGCTTGCTGCAATAGGGAAAAATGCAGCAGAAATAAAAGAAATTCTGGAAGAAAATCGTCTTGCAGCAAGTATTTATATCACGGTTGATACACTAAAATATTTGAAAAAGGGCGGCAGGATTACACCTGCAGCGGCAGCAATCGGAACAGTGCTGAATTTGAAACCGGTGCTTCAGATCCAGGGAGAAAAATTAGATGCATTTGCCAAAGTTGGGGGATGGAAACAGGCGAAGAAAACAATGCTGGATGCGATGGAAAAAGATATGCTGCACCGTTTTCAGAATCAGAAGATTCATTTAGAGGCGGCATATACTTGTTCAGAAGAGGAAGCTATAAAATGGAAAGAAGAGATTGAGGACAGATTTCCGGCTTGTGAAGTTTATATGGCACGCCTGTCGCTGAGCGTGGCATGCCATATTGGTCCAGGGGCAATGGCAATTGCCTGCTCTAAAGTAATTTAATAATTTGTTTTTGATATTCAGAGCGAAATGGCTGCCGGTATTTATCGGCAGCTATTATTTCGTATAAATCTGAAGCGTAGATGTCGAGAGAAAGCATATCTTGTCCGATAGATGATAGGGAAGAACTTTTTGTAAGTTTTGTCAGCAGAGGAATGGAAGATGATCTGCTGACAGCGGTCAGAATTTCTTTCTGGCTTGTGCGAAATCCAAGAAGCCGTGCATAATAAGTAAATCCTTCCGCCCGATATGAAAGGAGCTTCTCCTGTGTAATCCCTAAAAGAATATGGAACAGAGCCCGGCTGATTCTCGCATGTGTCATTTCTTTTGTTTTTAGAAGTGTAGTAAATTGGGCGAGAGAATCAAAATTCCCAAGCTGATTGCAGATCCGGTCAGCTAGTTCAGGACTGACATCAGCAAATTGGCAAAGAGCATCACGAGACTCTGTGAGAAGGCGGTATTTTAACGGTAGCCGAAAGTCTTCCGAAGTAACAGGATAACCGCAGGAAAAAGTCTCTTTCAAAATACGAAGTGCTGACACAGGCATAAAAGTTTCCAACATATCAAGGTCATCACCCTCCGAAATTGCACTGCGAATTGCTGATGCAGAACTTAGAGGGCTGCCAAGATTGGTATCATGGTAATGAGTGCCTGCTCTTGAAATGGTAAATGGTTTGAGCGGACTGTTCTGCTGTAAGATAGCTTTGAGATATTCAATTGCCAAAATATTGTTAGGAGACGCAAGGAAAGAATCAGCATCTTCAAGCCCCGGAAGAAAGGAGGTCAGAGCTTTCTGCCTTGCTTTTGGAAAGGAAAGTCCATG